>JBLNBI010000287.1:0-30388 GCA_050259815.1 Actinomycetota bacterium
GGACTGGCTCAATCCGTCCCTGGGCTACATCCATACCAAGAGCGCCCGGGTCAAGGTGCGGCAGTGGTTCTCCAACCTGGCCCTGGAAGAGACCCTGGCCGAAGGGCGGGGCATCGTCGCCAAGGAACTGCAGCGCCTGGGCCAGACCGGCGCCAATATCGAGGAACTGGCCCACAAGCTGGGCTTCTCCAAGGCCGATGACCTGTTCATCGCCGCCGCCCGCAATGAGTGGAACCTGCGGCAGTTCCAGGCCGTGGCCCGGGGCAGCGACCTGCTCGCCGAGACCCTGCCGCCGGACGAGGTGCAGACCCGTCCCAGCAAGCCGGTGGAGGGCAACCAGGGCATCCTCATCGTCGGGGTGGACAAGCTTCTCACCCAGCTTGCCCGCTGCTGCAAGCCGGCGCCGCCGGATTCCATCCAGGGCTTCGTCACCCGGGGCAAGGGCGTTTCCATCCACCGTTCCGACTGCCGCAATTTCGCCAACCTGGCGGCGCTGCATCCGGAGCGGGTGATCGAGACCGACTGGGGCGAGCAGACCACCGGCGTCTTTTCCGCCGATATCCTGGTGGATGCCCACGACCGTCAGGGCCTGTTGCGGGATATCTCGGAAATCTTCGCCCGGGAAAAGATCAACGTCATCGGGGTCAATACCCAGTCCAAGCAGGGCAAGGCCCACATGGCCTTCACGGTGGAGATCGCCAATCTCCAGCAGCTCCAGCGCACCCTCTCCCTCATCCATGAGATCGAGGGAGTGGTGGGGGCCCGGCGGGCCTGAGGCGGCCCGCCACCAGGGTGAGTGCGCTCTAGGCTCAGGCCTTGCCGAGGCTGAGCATCAAATCTGCCTGGGCATTGTGGGGATTGGCCCGGCTGGAATTCCGGCGCTGGTAGACCCCCTGGGAGTTCATTTCCCAGGCCAGTTGGTTATCCGCCATGTAGAACCGCAGCCCCTCGTTGATGACCCGCTTCTTGAGCTTCGGGTCGAGGACGGGGAAGGCGAGTTCGATGCGCCGGAAGAAATTGCGCTCCATCCAGTCGGCACTCGACAGATACACGTCTTCCCGACCATCGGCGTGGAAATAGAAAACCCGGTGGTGCTCCAGGAGCCGCCCGATGACCGAGCGCACCCGGATATTTTCCGATAGCCCCGGAACGCCCGGGCGCAGGGCGCAGACCCCGCGGACGATGAGGTCGATGGTGACGCCGGCCTGGGATGCCTCGTACAGGGCGTTGATGGTTTCCGGTTCCAGAAGGGAATTCATCTTGGCCACGATGCGGGCCTTCTTTCCGGCCCGGGCCAGTTCCGCCTCGTGGCGGATGGCCGACACCACGTTGGCCTGGAGGGTGAAGGGAGCCTGCCACAGGTGCTTGAGGGTCCGCGCCTTGCCGAGGCCGGTGAGCTGCTTGAACACTTCGCTCACGTCGTTGGTGATCTCCTCGTTGTTGGTGAGGAGCCCGAAGTCGGTGTAGAGGCGGGCAGTGCGGGGATGGTAGTTGCCGGTGCCCAGATGGACGTAGCGCCGCAGTTCGTTGTCTTCCCGCCTCACGATGAGCAGCGCCTTGGCATGGACCTTATAGCCCACCACGCCATACACCACATGGGCGCCCACTTCTTCGAGCTTGGTGGCCCAGCCGATATTGGCCTCCTCGTCGAAGCGGGCCATCAGTTCCACAACGACCGTCACTTCCTTGCCGTTCTGGGCGGCGCGGATGAGGGACTGCATCAGTACCGAGTCGGTGCCGGTGCGGTACACCGTCATCTTGATGGCCACCACCTGGGGATCGATGGCCGCCTGCTGGAGGAGGTCGATGACCGGGGTGAAGGATTGGTAGGGATGGTGGAGGAGCACGTCGCCCTGGCGGATGACGTCGAAGATGTTGGTTCCCTTGGCGATGTTCTTGGGCAGGCCGGGCAGGAAGGGTTGGAACTTGAGATCGGGGCGATCCACCCAGTCGGGAATCTGCATGAGCCGCACCAGATTCACCGGGCCGGGGGCGCGGTAGAGGTCGGCTTCCGTCAGGTTGAACTGGGAAAGCAGGAAGCTGGTCATGGAGTCCGAGCAGTTGTCGGCCACCTCCAGGCGCACGGCGTCGCCGAAATGGCGCTGGGGCAGTTCGCCCTGGAGCTTGGTGCGCAGGTTGGTGACTTCTTCCTCATCCACGAACAGGTCGGAATTGCGGGTGACCCGGAACTGGTAGCAGCCCAGGACGTTCATTCCCGAGAACAGCTCGCCGACGAACTCATGGAGGATCGACGACAGGAAGACGAAGCCGTACTCGCACCCCGCCAATTCCTCCGGCAGGCGGATGACCCGGGGCAGGACCCGGGGCGCCTGGACGATGGCAGCGCCGGAGCTGCGGCCGAAGGCGTCCTTGCCTTCCAGTTCCACGGCGAAATTGAGGCTCTTGTTCAGCACCCGGGGGAAGGGGTGGGAAGGGTCCAGACCGATGGGGGTCAGGACCGGCATCATTTCCTTGCGGAAATAGTTCTGGATCCACTCCCGCTGGGCCTCGTTCCAGACCGACCGCCGCAGGAAGCTGATGCCCTGGTCGGCCAGGCGGGGTAGCACCACCTGGTTGAAATGCTGGTACTGCTCGCTGACCAGGGCATGGGCTTCCTTGCTCACCAGGCGGAAAGCCTCCTGGGCCGTCTTGCCGTCGGTGGTGACCACCGGGGAGCTGCCGCGAATCTGTTCCTTCAGGCCGGCGACGCGGATTTCGAAGAACTCGTCCAGGTTGCTGGAGACGATGCACAGGAAGCGCAGGCGCTCCAGAAGGGGAATCTTGTCGTCCTGGGCCTGGGCCAGGACGCGGCGGTTGAAGGCCAGCAGTCCAAGTTCGCGGTTGAGGTAGTTTTGGGCCGGAAAGCGTTGGGTATTGTGGATTCGAATCATGGCGGCGGCACTTTATCGGAACTTTTCCAGTATATGCCCTTATCTCATAAGCCGTAACCTCGCGCCTGTTACAGAAATATGACGGCGCGGCGAGGTGGGGCTGGGTGATAGAATCCCTTCCCATCTGCATTTCGGCATCCTCGATGATTTACGAAACAGTCGCAGCCGTAGACCTCGGTTCCAACAGTTTCCGCCTCCAGGTGGGGCGGGTGGTCGACGACCAGATTTATCCCCTGGATTCCCTCAAGGAGCCGGTGCGCCTGGCCTCCGGCCTGACCCCGGACAAATTTCTCGATACCGCTTCCCAGGAGCGGGCCCTGGATGCCCTGCGCCGCTTCGGCGAGCGGCTCGGCGGGTTGGACCAAGGAGCGGTGCGGGCGGTGGCAACCAACGCCCTGCGGGTGGCCAAGAACGCGGCGGAATTCCTGCCCAAGGCCGAAGCCGCCCTGGGCTTCCCCATCGAAATCATCGCCGGCCGGGAAGAGGCGCGACTCATCTACATCGGCGCCGCCCACTCCCTGCCGGCCGCCAGCCACAAGCGCCTGGTGGTGGATATCGGCGGCGGCTCCACCGAATTCATCATCGGCAAGCGCCACCAGCCCCAGCTCATGGAGTCCCTGTACATGGGCTGCGTGAGCTATTCCCTGCGCTTCTTCCCGGATCGCAAGATCGACAAGAAGCGCCTGCGGGAAGCCCAGGTGGCGGCGGCCAAGGAAATCGAACTCATCGCCCACGAATACCAGAGCCTGGGCTGGAAGGAAGCTGTCGGTTCTTCGGGCACCGCCCGGGCCATCGCCGACGTGCTGGAACTGAACGGTCTCAATCCCAATGGCGAAACGGGCATCACCCGGGAAGGCCTGGACCGGCTCTGCGAACTGCTCATCAAGGCCGGTTCGGCCGAGGATCTCGACCTGCCCGGGGTGCGCACCGACCGCCTGCCGGTGCTGCCGGGGGGCATCGCCATCATGTCCGCCATCTTCGAAGAGCTGGGCATCGAGCGCATGACCTATGCCGACGGCGCCCTGCGCCTCGGGGTGCTCTACGATCTGCTGGGGCGCTTCCACCACCACGACATGCGGGATTCCACGGTGTCCCAGTTCCGGCGGCGCTACCAGGTGGAAGGCGACCAGGCCGAGCGGGTCCAGGCGACGGCGCTGGCGGCCCTTGCCCAGCTTCGCACCGAGGGGCCCGATGAGGCCGAGGTGCAGTTCCTGACCTGGGCCGCCCAACTCCATGAAATCGGCATTTCGGTGGCCCATAACGCCTACCACAAGCACGGCGCCTACATCCTGACCTACGCCGACATGCCGGGTTTCTCCAAGAAGGACCAGGCCCGCCTGGCCATGCTGGTCCTCGGTCACCGGGGCAAGCTGGAGAAGCTGGCCCGCATGCCCCTGGAGGACGGCAGCTGGGATCTCATTTTCTGCCTGCGGCTGGCGGTCCTTCTGCACCGCACCCGGGATGACCGGGCCCTGCCGGCCTGGCGGGCCAAGAAGACCGATACCGGTTATCAGGTCGAACTGCCGGCGGACTGGCTGGCGGCCAATCCCTGGACGGGGGCGGCGCTGAGCGAAGAAACCTCCACCTGGCGCCAGATCGGCCGCGATTACGTGGTGAAGTCGAGGGCATCCAGGAAAGCCGCGTGACCTCCCAGGACCGACATCCTTCGCCGAGCCTGCGGCTGGATGGCCGCCATGTTGTCCTGGCTGGCGAATGGACCCTGGCGGCGATGCTGCCCCGGCTTCCTTCCCTGGAGTCCTTCCTTGCCCAGGCCGCCGATTCCGAGCGGGCCTGGGATTTTTCCCAGGTCACCCGCATCGACAGCGCCGCCGCCACCTTGTTCTGGCGAATGTGGAAGCGCTCCTGGCCGGCCGAGCTGGAGATTTCCGCCGGGCTGCGCCATATCCTGGAGCGGGCGGCGGCCCTGCCCGATACGCCGGCCCCGCCGCCGCCCAGGAACAAGACGCCCGTGGAGCTGGTGGGACTGTTCGTCCTGCGGGTGCTGCACAACCTTCACGGGCTGGTGACCCTCTTCGGGCAACTGATTCTGGATACTCTTCACATCCTGCGCCATCCCCGGGAGCTTCCTGTCCTGGAGTTCTCCGCCAACCTCTTCAAGGCGGGGGCCATGGCCCTGCCGGTATCGGCCCTGGTGGGCTTCCTCATCGGCGTCACCATCAGCTACCTGTCGGCCATCCAGTTGCGCATGTTCGGGGCGGACATCTTCATCATCAACATCCTGGGTATTTCCATCATCCGGGAGCTGGGACCGGTGCTGGTGGCGGTGCTGGTGGCCGGGCGCTCCGGTTCGGCCATGACGGCCCAGATCGGGGTGATGCGGGTGACCGAGGAGATCGACGCCCTGGCCACCATGGGCATCTCCCAGACCCAGCGCATCGTCCTGCCCAAGGTGGCGGCACTGTCCTGCGCCATGCCGCTCCTGGTGGTGTGGACCTCGGCGGCAGCACTTCTGGGGGGCATGGTGGCGGCCTATCTCCAGCTCGGCCTGTCGCCGGCCTTCTTCCTGGAAAGCCTGCCCCGGGCGGTTCCCCTGGCCAATCTCTGGATCGGCCTGGGTAAGGGGCTCGCCTTCGGCTTCATGATCGCCCTGATTGCCTGCCATTTCGGGCTCCATGTGCGGCCCAATACGGAAAGCCTCTCCGCCCACACCACGGCGTCGGTGGTTTCGGCCATCACCATGGTGATCCTGGTGGACGCCGTCTTCGCCATCCTCACCCGGCAGGTGGGGCTGCCCCAGCTATGACGCCCCCGCCCGCGGTCGAACTCTCCGGCATCTGGACCCGCTACCGGGACGTGGTGGTCCACCGGGACCTGAACCTGGCGGTGGAGGCGGGCGACGTGGTCGGGCTGGTGGGCGGGTCGGGCAGCGGCAAGACCACCCTCCTGCGGGAAATCCTCGGGCTGCTGAAACCGGCGGCAGGAACCGTGAAACTCTTCGGCGAGGAACTGGACCGGCTGGCCGTCCTGGAAAGGCGGGCGGTCCGCCAACGCATGGGGATGCTGTTCCAGCACGGGGCGCTGTTTTCGGCCTTGCCGGTGTACGACAACATCGCCTTTCCCCTGCGGGAATTGAAAAGCCTGGACGAGGACTGGATCCGCCAACTGGTCCATCTCAAGCTGGATATGGTGGAGCTGGAGCCGCGCCACGGCCGGTTGATGCCTTCGGAGCTTTCCGGAGGCATGGTGAAGCGGGTGGCTCTGGCCCGTGCCCTGGCCCTGGAGCCGGAATTGCTGCTCCTGGACGAGCCCACCGCCGGCCTCGACCCCGACCGCAGCGAGACCTTCGTCCGGCTCATCCGCCAACTCCAGCGGGAACTCGGCTTTTCCGTGGTCATGGTGACCCATGATCTCGATACCTTGGCCGGCCTCTCCAGCAAGATGGCGGTGCTGGCGGACCAGCGCATCGTCGCCTACGGGACCCCGGCCGAGGTGATGGCCGTGGATCATCCCTTCATCCGAAACTTCTTCTGTTGCGAGCGCGGGCTCGCTGCCCTTTCCAAGGCGACCTCCTGATGGAAAACAAATCCCACGCATTCATGGCGGGCCTCTTCGTCATCCTCCTCGGCTTGGCGGTGGTTGCCGCCGTCTATTGGTTCGGCGGCCAGAAGGAGGTGACCCGGGAATACATCGTCGTCACCCAGGACAACGTGACCGGCCTCAATCCCCAGGCCCAGGTGCGCTACCGGGGCATCCGGGTGGGCAAGGTGAGCGATATCCGCCTGGATCCCAAAGACATCCGCAATATCCTGATTACCATCGACGTCAGCAAGGATGTGCCGGTGACCCGGGGCACCACCGCCAAGATAGGCTACCAGGGGGTTACCGGCCTGGGCCACATCCTGCTGGAGGAAACCGGCGAAGACATGACGCCTCTTACCGAAGGCCCGGACGGAGAGCCACCCCGCATCGCCATGGAGTCCTCGTTGCTTCAGGAGCTGGCCGAGTCGGGCAAGGACGTGATCAACGATGCCCGGGAACTGATGGCCAGCGCCAAGGACCTCCTCAACGAAGGCAACCGCAAGAAGTTCTCAGCCATCCTCTCCAACTTGGAGAAGACCTCCGGGCAAGTGCAGCCGACCGTGGAAAATCTCAACGCTACCCTGGCTCAGGTTAGGAAGCTCCTCAACGATGATACCGTCCGCAAGATCTCCCGGGCGGCCGGCGAGGCCGGTCCCTTGCTGGCCGAAACCCGGACCCTGGTGGCCCGGCTCCAGACCACCGCCGACAAGCTGGACGTGGCTATCGGCGAGCCGTCGGCGGGCGGTGCCGCCTCCCTGATGCCGCGGCTTAATGAAATGGCCGCCGATATTTCCATCACCGCCCGGCAACTCAACCGGGTGTTGAAGATGATCGAGGACTCGCCCCAGAGCCTGGTGTTCGGTGCTCCCGCCATCCCACCGGGGCCGGGGGAACCGGGTTTCGTGGCGCCGGCCGCCCAGGGAGGGAAGAAATGAAGAAGCTCCTGCTCCTCTCCTGCCTGGTCCTGAGTGCCTGCCTGACCACCGGCAAGCGGGGCGGCGATGCCGGTCCGGCCGTCTACGACCTCGGCCCCCCGGCCGTCCTGCAGGCGGACGCCGCCGGCATGCCGGCCCTTGCCGTGGAAGTCCGCGCTCCCTACTGGCTCGATGCCCTGGGTATCCAATACCGGCTCGCCTACGCGGAGCCAGAGCGCCTGCGGGACTACTCCCAGGCCCGCTGGGCAGCGCCTCCGGCCACCCTGATGCAGCAGCGGTTGGCGCAACAGCTGGGGCTGATCCCGGTGGGGCAGGGCGGGGGCGCGTGCCTCCTGCGCATCGACCTGGACGAGTTCAGCCAGACCTTTATCTCGCCCCAGGAAAGCCACGGCGTCCTCCAGGCCCGTATGGCGATCCTCGACCGGAGTCGCAAGGTCCTGACAGAGCAGGCGGTGAAAATCGAGAAGCCGGCGCCCAGCCAGGATTCCCGGGGCGGCATGGCGGCCCTGTCGGCGGCGGTGGGCCAGTTGAGCAGCGACATCGGCCGCTGGCGCCGAGAGCTGGCCGCTTCCGGCCGGCTCAATAACTGCGGAAAATAGAACTCAGGCGGAGACGATGCGCTCGGCGATGCGCTGCTTGAGGTCAGGCAGTTGTTCGTCGAAGCTGTCGTAATGCATCAGGGAGAGGCCGAAGACGCAGGCATAGAGAAGCAGGCTGCGGCTCTTGGCCTCGGCTTCCGACATGCCGGCCCGGACGAAGAGCTTGCGGGTGCATTCCAGGCGGTAAAGATCCACGGCTTCGACCACGGCGGCGGCCATGGGATCGTGGCGGGCCCAGTCCCGCACCGCCAGCTCGATGGACATGCCCTTGCGGTTGCGGCTGGCGCCGTAGACTTCGATGACGTAGTGGAGTTGATCCCGTTCCTTGCCGGGATCGACGGCGGTGGTCTTTTCGATATCCCGGATGCGGCCTTCCCGCCAGCGTTCCAGAACGGCGGACAGGAGATCCTGTCTATCCTTGAAATGCCAGTAGAAACTGCCCTTGGTGACGCCGCAGGTCTTGGCGAGCACTTCCACACGCAAGCCGCCCACGCCTCCCTTGGCCAAAACGTCGATGGCAGCTTCGATCCAATCGTTGCGATCGAGCTGGGTTTTGGGCGCACTGCGGGTAGTGCGCTTGGCAGTATTCGGGGTCTTGACAGCGGCAGTTTCCATACGCTACCGTATGCATCTTCCATACGACACAGTATGGCGATTGTGCTGATTGCTGTGGCTTCTGTCAAACCGGCCTGAAAGGAGAATAATTTGAAGATTCTTGTCCCCGTCAAACGGGTAGTTGATTACAACGTCAAGGTTCGGGTGAAGAGCGACGGATCGGGCGTTGATCTCGCCAACGTCAAGATGTCGATGAACCCCTTCGACGAAATCGCCGTGGAAGAGGCCGTGCGCCTCAAGGAAGCCGGTATCGCCACCGAAGTGGTTGCCGTCTCCTGCGGCGTGGGCGCCTGCCAGGAAACCCTGCGCACCGCCATGGCCATCGGCGCCGATCGCGGCATCCTGGTGGAAACCGACGTGGATCTGCAGCCCCTGGCAGTGGCCAAGCTCCTCAAGGCCCTGTGCGACAAGGAGCAGCCCCGGTTGGTGATCTGCGGCAAGCAGGCCATCGACGACGATTCCAACCAGGTGGGCCAGATGCTGGCTGCCCTGCAGGGCTGGCCCCAGGCCACCTTCGCCTCCAAGGTCGTGGTGGCCGACGGCAAGGCGAACGTCACCCGGGAAATCGACGGCGGCCTGGAAACCCTGGAAATCCCTCTGCCGGCCGTGGTCAGCACCGACCTGCGCCTCAATGAGCCGCGCTACGCGACCCTGCCCAATATCATGAAGGCCAAGAAGAAGCCCCTGGACACCGTCAAGCCCGCCGACCTGGGCGTGAACGTGGCTCCCCGCCTCGCTACCCTGAAGGTTGCCGAGCCCGCCAAGCGCAGCGCCGGCGTCAAGGTGGCCGACGTGGCCGAACTGGTCGCCAAGCTGAAAAACGAAGCCAAGGTTCTGTAAGGAAAAGTTATGTCCATTCTTGTTATCGCCGAACACGACAACCAGAGCCTGAAGGCTGCCACCCTCAATACCGTTACCGCCGCCGCCAAGCTGGGTGCTGACGTCCACGTGCTGGTCGCCGGCGCCGGTTGTGCCGCCGCTGCCCAGCAGGCCGCCCAGCTCCAGGGCGTCGCCAAGGTGAAGGTGGCCGACGCCGCCCACTACGCCGACCAGACCGCCGAGAACGTCGCCGCCCTGGTGGTGGCCAATGCTGCCGGCTACAGCCACATCCTTGCCCCCGCCACCACCTTCGGCAAGAACTTCATGCCCCGGGTAGCGGCGCTGCTGGACGTGGCCCAGATCTCCGACATCGTCGCCGTCGAGTCCGCCGACACCTTCGTCCGCCCCATCTACGCCGGCAACGCCCTGGCCACGGTGCAGAGCGCCGATGCCGTCAAGGTCATCACCGTGCGCACCACCGCCTTCGACGCAGCCGTCGGTGGCAACGGCGCGCCGGTGGAAGCCCTGGCTCCCGCCGCCGACCAGGCCAAGGCCAAGCTGGTGAGCCGCGAGCTGACCAAGTCCGAGCGTCCCGAACTGGGCGCCGCCAAGATCATCGTCTCCGGCGGTCGCGGCCTGGGCAGTGGCGAGAACTACCACAAGCTGCTGGAGCCGCTCGCCGACAAGCTCAACGCCGCCCTGGGCGCCTCCCGCGCCGCGGTGGATGCGGGCTTCGTCCCCAACGACTACCAGGTGGGCCAGACTGGCAAGATCGTGGCGCCCCAGCTCTACATCGCCGTGGGCATCTCCGGTGCCATCCAACACCTGGCCGGCATGAAGGATTCCAAGGTGATCGTCGCCATCAACAAGGATCCGGACGCCCCCATCTTCCAGGTCGCCGACTACGGCCTGGTGGCGGATCTGTTCGAGGCGGTGCCGGCCCTGGCCGCCTCCGTTTGAAGATCCTCATGTGAATCTGCCGGACAGCCTGCTGGATCAAGGGTGGTACTGGGCGGCTTGGGCCGTCTGGGTACCGCTCTTCGTTCGCAGCGTCTGGCGGGCGCCCTGGGCGCGGCTCAAGGAGTCCGCCCAGTCCAACCTGTGGTGGGGGATGATCGTCATCCTGATCCTGCTCTGGAGCCTGGTGGCCGGCGTCAAGCCGGGGCTGTCCCTGCATCTCCTGGGGGCCACCGTCTTCACCCTCTGCTTCGGCCCCGATTTCGCCTTCGTCGGCCTTTCCCTGGTGCTGGCGGGGGTGACGGTCAATGGGGCCGGCGGCTGGCTGAGCTTCGGCTTCAACTCCCTGGTCATGGCCGGGGTTGGTGCGTGGGTGAGCTACGGGCTCTTTTTCCTGGTGGAGCGTTTCCTGCCCCGGCACTTCTTCATCTACGTATTCGTGAACGGTTTCTTCGGCGCTGCCCTGACGGTCCTGGCAGTCGGCGTGTGCGCCTCGGCGCTGCTGGCTCTGGGAGGTGCCTACAGCTTCGAATACCTGGTGGAGGAATACCTACCCTATTACCTGCTGCTCGGCTTTTCCGAAGCCTGGCTGTCCGGGATGGTGATGACCCTGTTCGTGGTCTATCGCCCGGACTGGGTGGCGACCTTCGACGATTCCCGCTACCTGGCGAACAAATGATCAATCCAGTTTCACAATCCTATTGAACAAGCGAACTTTGGACGGAGAAAACAATGAGTGAATATGTCGCCCCCTTGAAGGATGTCCGCTTTGCCCTGCGCGATCTGGCCGGTATGGAACAGGTTGCAACCCTTCCCGGCTGCGAGGAAGCTTCGCCCGACCTGGTCGATGCCATCCTGGAGGAAGCCGCCCGCTTCGCCGGTGAAGTGCTGTCCCCCCTCAACCGGATCGGCGACACCGTCGGCGCCAAGTGGAAGGACAAGGAAGTCACCACCGCCCCGGGCTTCAAGGAAGCCTATGCCCAGTTCGTGGAAAACGGCTGGAACGGCCTGTCCTGCGATCCGGAATTCGGCGGCCAGGGATTGCCCAAGCTGCTTTCCGCCGCCGTCAGCGAAATGTGGAAGAGCGCTAACCACGCCTTCTCCCTGTGCCCCATGCTGACTCAGGGTGCCATCGAAGCCCTGACCATTGCCGGCTCCGACGAGCAGAAGGCTACCTACCTGCCCAAGCTGGTCTCCGGCGAATGGACCGGCACCATGAACCTCACCGAGCCCAATGCCGGCTCCGACCTGGCAGCGGTGCGCACCCGCGCCGAGCCGGTGGGTGACGGCACCTACAAGATTTTCGGCCAGAAGATCTTCATCACCTACGGCGAGCACGACATGGCGGACAACATCGTCCACCTGGTCCTGGCCCGCACGCCCAATGCGCCGGAAGGGGTGAAGGGCATCTCTCTCTTCGTGGTGCCCAAATTCCTGGTCAAGGCCGACGGCAGCCTGGGCGAGCGCAACGACGCCTACTGCGTCTCCATCGAGCACAAGCTGGGCATCCACGGCAGCCCGACGGCCGTGCTGGCCTTCGGCGACAACGGTGGCGCCATCGGCACCCTGGTGGGCGAGGAGAACCGCGGTCTCGAATACATGTTCATCATGATGAACGCCGCCCGCTTCAACGTCGGCCTGGAAGGCCTGGGCGACGCCGAGCGCGCCTACCAGCGCGCCGTGGCCTACGCCCGGGAACGTATCCAGGGGCCTGAAGCCGGCGTCAAGGGCGGCCCCAAGGTCGCCATCATCCGCCACCCGGACGTGCGCCGCATGCTGATGTCCATGCGCTCCCAGGTGGAAGCCATGCGGGCTCTGGCCTACGTTACCGCCGCTGCCCTGGACAATGCCCATTCCAACCCGGACGAAGCCGAGCAGAAGAAGGCCCAGGCCTTCGCCGATCTGATGATCCCCGTGGTCAAGGGCTGGAGCACCGAGAACTCCATCCAGATCGCCTCCACCGGCGTCCAGGTCCATGGCGGCATGGGTTTCATCGAGGAAACCGGCGCCGCCCAGCACCTGCGGGATGCCCGCATCACCGCCATCTACGAGGGCACTACCGCTATCCAGGCCAATGACCTGATCGGCCGCAAGATCGCCCGGGAGCAGGGCGCCACCATCAAGGCCGTCATCGCCGACATGCGTGCTGCCCTGGCCAAGCTGGACGGAGACCTGGCTGTCGTCGGCCGTCGCCAGAAGGCCGGCATCGATGCCCTGGAGCAGGCCGCCGACTGGATCGTCGCCAACTTCGGCAAGGACGTGAAGGCTGCCCTGGCCGCTGCCGTGCCCTTCCTGCACCTGTTCGGCATCGTCGCCGGCGGCTGGCAGATGGGCCGCTCTGCCGTCATCGCCCGGGACCGCATCGCTGCCGGCGACAGCGATCCGTTCTGGGCCGCCAAGCTCAACACCGTGCGCTTCTACGCCGACCACGTCCTGACCCAGGCGGAAGGCCTGGCCGAGACGGTGATCCACGGTGCCGCCGGTGCCCTGGAGATGGACGACGATAGCTTCTAAGTAAAGCGACCTCGGGCGCCACGCCCGACGCGCGACAACGACTGTCGCACACCAAGCCCGCGATTTCTGTGCTAGAATCGCGGGCTTTTCCAACCTTGCCCTACCGTAACCGCATGGCGGGGGGTATTTGCCAAAAGGAGTTTGCATGCGCCATTACGAAATCGTATTCATCGTCCATCCGGACCAAAGCGAACAGGTCCCGGGCATGGTCGAGCGTTACCGCTCCATCGTGACCGCCAAGGGTGGCAAGATCCATCGCCTGGAAGACTGGGGCCGTCGCCAGCTGGCCTACCCGATCCAGAAGATCCACAAGGCTCACTACGTGCTCATGAACATCGAGTGCGACGGCGAGACCCTGGGCGAGCTCGAGCATTCCTTCAAGTTCAACGACGCCGTGCTGCGCCACCTGACCGTCAAGATGAAGGCGGCTGTGACCTCTCCCTCCCCGATGATGAAGGAAGAGAAGTCCAAGTCCCTGCTGGGCGGTGAAGGCGCTGCTCCGGCCGCCGAACCGGCTGCCGCGGCTTAACGGGTTATTGCACGGGAGCGGAGCTGAATCGCATCGAGCTTGCCGGCCGGCTGAACCAGCGCAAGGTATTGCGCTTCACGCCCGCCGGAGTCCCGGTCAGCGAAGGAGTGTTGGAACACTCCTCCGAGCAGATCGAAGCCGGTGCGTTGCGGCAGGTGGAATGTGAAATCCTGGTCGTGGCCCTGGGCGATGCCGCCCGATGGCTGCAGGCAGTGCCCCTAGGCGGGGCAGTGAAGCTGACCGGATTCCTCGCCGCCAAAAGCCGCCACAGCAAGACCCCCGTGCTACATGTGAATTCAATAGAATTTTTGGAAGGAAACGAAAATGGCTCGATTCTTCAAGAAGAAGGATGACGACAAGAAAAAGCGTCGCGGCGGTGGTCTCTTCAAGCGTCGCAAGTTCTGCCGCTTCACGGCGGAAAAGGTTGAGCAGATCGATTACAAGGATATCGATGTGCTGAAGGACTTCATCCAGGAAAACGCCAAGATCATGCCGGCCCGTCTGACCGGTACCAAGGCCGGCTACCAGCGTCAGCTGTCCGCCGCCATCAAGCGCGCCCGCTTCCTGGCCCTGCTGCCCTACACCGATAACCACCAGTAATCGGGGAAGAGAATAACCATGCAAATCATTCTGCTCGAAAAAGTCGTCAACCTCGGCAACCTGGGTGACGTGGTCAAGGTCAAAGACGGCTACGCCCGCAATTTCCTGATCCCGAAGCGGATGGCCAAGCGTGCCACCCCGGCCGCCATGGCTGAATTCGAAGCCCGCCGCGCTGACCTGGAAAAGGCCCAAGCCGAGAAGCTGGCTGCCGCCCAGGCCGAAGCCGACAAGATCAACGGCCAGACCGTCACCGTCGCCCGCAAGGCCGGCATGGACGGCCGCCTGTTCGGCTCCGTCAGCAACTTCGACATCGCCGAGGCCCTCCAGGCCGCCGGCTTCACCGTCGACAAGGCTGCCATCCGCATGCCGGAAGGCCCCCTGAAGGCGATCGGCGAGTTCCCGCTGGATGTGGCTCTCCACACCGACGTGATCGCCAGCGTCACCGTGGCGGTGGTGGCCGAGTAATACCGGCTGTCTCCCACTGAAAAGGGCCTCGCGGAAGCGGGGCCTTTTTTGTTTTACACTTTGGCTATGAATCAGCGTCCGCAAAAACCCCAGATTACCGATTCCGCCGTTGCCCAGCTGCGGGTCCCGCCCCACTCCATCGAAGCCGAGCAGTCGGTCCTCGGCGGCCTGCTTCTCGATAACCAGGCCTGGGACCGCATGGGGGATCTCCTCAGCGACACGGATTTCTACCGGGACGAGCACCGCCGCATCTTCCGGGCCATCAAGGGCCTCTTGGAGCACGCCAAGCCGGCCGACGTGGTGACCGTTGCGGAGGCTCTGGAAGCGGCCGGGGAGGGAGAGCGTACCGGCGGCCTGGCTTACCTGGGGGAACTGGCCGCCAATACGCCCTCCGCCGCCAATATCCGGCGCTATGCGGAAATTGTCCGGGAGCGCTCCGTCCTGCGGCAACTGGTGGCCGCTACGGACGAGATCGCCGCCGATGCGCTGAATCCCCTCGGCCGGGACGCCCAGGACATCCTGGACGAGGCCGAAACCAAGATTTTCAAGATTGCCGAATCCGGCGGTGCCAACACCGAAGGTTTCGTGCACATCAATCCGCTGCTGACCCAGGTGGTGGAGCGCATCCAGGAACTGCACGACCGGGACAACCCCTCCGACATCACCGGCGTCCCGAGCGGCTTCACCGACCTGGATAACAAGACTTCGGGCATGCAGCCGGGGGACCTGATCATCGTCGCCGGGCGCCCGTCCATGGGCAAGACCGCCTTTGCGCTGAATATCGCCGAATACGTGGGCGTCGAAGCCGGCCTGCCGGTTGGAGTGTTCTCCATGGAAATGGGCGGCGCCCAGCTGGCCCAGCGGATGATGGCGTCCACCGGGCGCCTCAATTCCCAGGCCCTGCGGACCGGTCGCCTCACCGACGATGAATGGTCCAAGCTCTCCTACGCCTTGGGAAAGCTGCACGAAGCGCCCATCCACATCGACGAGACCGGCGGCCTCTCCCCCGGCAACCTGCGGGCCCGCGCCCGGCGCCTGGCGCGCCAGTACGGCGGCAAGCTCGGCTTGCTGGTCATCGACTACATCCAGCTCATGTCCGGCAACCGGCCCGGGGAGAACCGGGCGACGGAAGTGTCGGAAATTTCACGCTCCATCAAGTCCCTGGCGAAGGAACTGCACGTGCCCATCATCGCCCTGTCCCAGCTCTCCCGGAAGGTGGAGGAGCGGACCGACAAGCGCCCCATGATGTCCGACTTGCGGGAATCCGGCGCTATCGAGCAGGACGCGGACGTGATCCTGATGATGTACCGGGACGAGTACTACAACCGGGAATCCCAGGACAACAAGGGTATCGCCGAGGTCATCATCGGCAAGCAGCGTAACGGTCCCACCGGTACGGTGCGCCTGGCCTTCCTGGGCGAATACACCCGATTCGAGAATCTGGCCACGGGCGGCTTCCAGGACGCCCGGGAGTAAGGCCTCAGGGGCTTCCCCGGTCGGGCAGGGTGAAGTGGAAGGTGGCGCCTTCATTCACCTTCGCTTCCCCCCAGACCCGGCCGCCGTGGCGCTCGATGATGCGCTGGACGATGGCCAGCCCGATGCCGGTGCCCTCGAATTCCGAGGCCGAGTGCAGGCGCTGGCAGACGTGGAAGAGCTTGCCGGCAGAGGCCATGTCGAAACCGGCGCCATCGTCCCGGACATAGTAGGCGGACTGTTCTCCGTCCCAGCCGAATTCGACATGGGCCGGCTGCTGTCGGCGGCTGTATTTCCAGGCGTTTCCCAGGAGGTTTTCGAGGACGACGGTCAGCAGCCGGGCATCCCCCCGGGCGGGCAGGGTTTCCGGCGCCACGAATTCCACCTGCCGTTCCGGCTGTTCCTGCCGTAGCTCAGCGATCACCTGACGGGCGAGGGCCGCCAGGTTCACGTCCTCGTGGTGCAGGTCGGCCCGGCTGCAACGGGAGAGCCGCAGCAGGTCGTCGATGATCTGGCCCATGCGCCGGGCGCCTTCCCTGATCCGGCCCAGGCGCTTCTTCCCTTCGGGGTCCAGGTTTGCTCCGTAGTCCTCCTCCATCATCCGGGAGAAGCTGTCGATGGCCCGGAGCGGCGCCCTGAGGTCGTGGGCGACGGAGTAGCTGAAAGCTTCGAGTTCCTGGTTGGCATGCTGGAGGTCGCGGTTGATGCGCTCGATCTCTTGCTTGGCGGCCTCCAGTTCCCGGGTCCGGGCGCGGATCTGCCCTTCCAGCAGGATGGCGGTCTGGAACATCCCGAAATCCGTGCCCTGGGCGCCCATGGCCCGCTCGGCCCGGCCCATGAGGGCATCAATGATCTTGTTGAGGCGCTCTATCTCCTTTCGCAGCACCGGCTCCCCTTCCAGGTCGGCATGGCCGGTGACATAGGAAGGACGGTGGCTGCCATTCAACTGTTTATCAGGGAGCAGAACCTCTTCCTGGCCCATGGACTGCCTGGGGCCATCAGCGTCGTCGCGGTGGCGGGGCTCGCCGATGGCGATGCCGGTCAGGGTCTGGTTCACGTGCACCCCGCAGAACTGTTCCCCGTAGGTGGAAAAACCCACGGCGTGGTTGCGGAGGAACAGGTCGGTCACGGTTTCCTTGAGCCCCCGCTGGGTGGTTTCCACGTCCCGCAGGATGCAGTCGCAGGCTAGTACCACCTGGGGCGGCCCGATATCCCGGCGGACGGCGTCGAGGGTGCCTTCCAGGTTCGAAACCAGGTTTTCTCCATGGGCAACCCGGAATACCAGCCCTTCGTCGATGGCGCAGTAAAAGGTTAGGCTGCCATCCGGATTCACCTTCTGGATGGAGCGCACGTAGTTGGTGCCGTCGATGAGGACCACCACCGGGGAAGCCGCGAAGGAGGCAGGGGTGAGATCGCTGACCGGGGCGCCGATGATGCGGGCGTACTCCTGGGCGGCGGGCAGGCCGTTGATCTCCTTTACCACCCGATGGACCGTGTCGGCACTGGTGACGACCAGCCGCTCCATGTCGCTGATGAAATGCTGGGTCCTGAATATCCGGAAGGGAAAGATGGTGTGGACCAGGATGAGCACCGCCGCGTCGCTGTGGAAGGCCCCGCCGTGGAAGACGCAGGTCCGGGTGAATTTGAGGTCGTCGCCGGCCGAGCCGCCGACCAGGGGAATCTTCCCGAGGGCGTTCTGGAGGGTCCGGGTAACCGCTTCCTCCCGGGTGGAGAGGCCGTCGATGAGGAGGAAGGCGAAGGTGTTCCCGTCGTCGTTGTCGGGGCCCCGTTCCTCCAGTTGCCGGAGGAGGGGGCCGGCGAAGGACTGGCCGGAGGCAAGCTGGAAATCGTGGAGGGAATCCAGGAAACCGGCAACCGCCGTGCAAGATCCGGCGGGAAAGCTCGCTCCTGTCAGGCTATGGTCCACATAGCCTGAAGCGCCTATTTCGCCGGCAGTGGTGCAGCCCACCACCTGGACACCAGGAAATTGGTGGTTCATCTCATCCGCCAGGATATCCAGGTCGTACTCGCTGGAGCAGAAGAACACCACCAATTCCATCTTGGGTTGCCACACCCCGGCACGGAATTCCCGTACCGCTTCACGGGGATCCGCTGCGCGGGAATGGGCATTGCGAATGGCTGATCGAGATTGCGACACCGGCTGCTTGTGCCTTGAAGCCACGGCGGCGGCAGAACCCGGCCGCTGCCTTCGTTATGGGAATAATCCCTCCTTAGGCAGGCATCGGCGAGACGTAGTTCAGCCCTTGGCGGGCTGATCCCGGTGTCGGCGCCGGGAGCTCAGATTTCGAGCTGGCGGGTGCGGATGGAGTACTGGAAGGCGGCGGCGTCGGTGCCGTCCCGGCGGCCGGCAGGGGTTTCCAGTTGGGGCAGGAGGAGGAAGGGGACGGTGCTGTCGCTCCCCGGCAGGGGAACGTCGGTACCGACGTTGTAGGCGACCCAGTTCATCTCCCAGACCCCGAACAGCACCTTGCGCAGGGCGGCGAGCTTGCTGTCCCGTTCCGACAGCCCTTCCAGGGCGATGGCCCGGCGCACGTCGCTGGGATCGACCGGAATCCAGCCGTAGCCGGGCACGTAGAATTCGGCCCGGACGTGCTGGCTGCGGGTGGCGTCGGCGGAGGTGAGGCCCAGGCTCCGGAAGAGCCGAGATGGCCCGACCCGCAGGCCGTACACGCAGCGGGCCGGGATGCCGATGGCCCGGCAGATGGCAACGAAGAGTCCGTTGATGTCGGCGGAGCGGCCGCCGTACTGGCCGGAGTCCAGCTGGCGGCGCACGTCGCCGCTGCCGCAGCAGGGCAGGCCCGGGTCGTAGATGGCGTTTTCCACCACCCAGTCGTAGATGGCCTTGGCCTGGGCAACGGGGTCCTTGATGCGGCCGACGATGCGCTCGCCCATCTGGTGGGCAAGCCCTTCGTTGGGAATGAGGCGGGAAGCCTGCAGGTTGCGGCGCAGGATGTCGTCCCGCTCGGGGGCCACCGTGCGCTTGGTGACGTCGAAATGGCGGTCGGCGGTGGTGACCGTGGTGGTGAGTTCCAGCTTGGCCTCGGCATTGCCCAGCCATTCGCACTGGTAAACCTCCAGGTTGCCGTCCGGCAGGCGGCGCATGCCGGCGGTGTCGGCGTTGTCGTTCCAGGTGTGGCCGAGGGTGCGCTGGAAAAGGGTGTCCTGGTTCAAGGGCAGGGGCAGCCACAGGCGGGCGCGGCCGGTGCCCTTGGGCAGGCTCACCGTGGTGGTGATTTCGTAGGTGCGCCACTCGCTGGGCGGTTCGGGCGCCTTGACCGGGGGCAGGCGGCTGGCGGAAGAGCCGACGGGGGGCTTATCGGTGACCGGCTCGTCGGCGGTGTGGGCCACCGGGCCGCTCGGTTTCGGGGCCGGGGCACCCCGGCGGGAGGGTTTGTGGGTGCCTTTCCTGGCGGCTCCGTGGGCAGCGCCATGGGCGGCCGCTTGCTTCTTTTTCGCTGCCCAGGCTTCAGGGCCGAATAGGGACAGGAGGCCGGCGGTTGCGGCCAGGAATTTGCGGCGTTTCAAAAGGCGTTCTCCGGCAAATGATCCGTGGCGGAAACGAGCTTCAGCCCAGGCCCATGCCGGTATCGCCGACGGGGCGCCGCGGAGCGGCAGCTGAAACTAAAAGGCCGTGTCAGTGACACGGCCCGTTCGATGGCCAAAATTATAGCACTTCGGCCGCGTGGTCAGCCAAGCGGGAGCGCTCGCCCCGCTGCAGGGTGATGTGGCCGGAGTGGGGCCAGCCCTTGAACCGGTCCACCACGTAGGTGAGGCCGGAGCTGCCCTCGGTCAGGTAGGGGGTGTCGATCTGGGCGATGTTGCCCAGGCAGACCACCTTGGTGCCGGGACCCGCCCGGGTGACCAGGGTTTTCATCTGCTTGGGCGTCAGGTTCTGGGCCTCGTCCAGAATCAGGAACTTCTTGATGAAGGTCCGGCCCCGCATGAAGTTGAGGGACTTCACCTTTATCCGGGAGCGGATCAGGTCCTTGGTGGCCGCCCGGCCCCATTCGCCGCCGTAGGGGCCACCCTCGTCCTCGGTATGGTTGAGGACGTCCAGGTTGTCCTCCAGGGCGCCCATCCAGGGAGCCATCTTCTCCTCCTCGGTGCCGGGCAGGAAGCCGATGTCCTCGCCTACGGGGACGGTGACCCGGGTCATGATGATCTCGCTGTAGAGCTTGGTCTCCAGCACCTGGGTGAGGCCCGAAGCCAGGGTCAGGAGGGTCTTGCCGGTGCCGGCCTGGCCGAGGAGGGTGACGAAGTCGATCTCCGGGTTCATGAGCAGGTTGAGGGCGAAGTTCTGCTCCCGGTTGCGGGCGGTGATGCCCCAAACCGCGTTTTTCGGGTGGGTGTAATCCACCAGGGTTTCCAGCACGGCGGTCTTGCCGGCGGTTTCCTTGACGATAGCGGTGAAATTTTCGGTTTCCAGCCAGACGAATTCATTCACCAGGAAATTGGGGCACATGGGCCCGGTGACCTTGTAGAAGGTCTTGCTGTCCCGCTTGCCGGACTGCATGTTCTGGCCGTGCTTTTCCCAGAAATCGTCGGGCAGGGCGGTGGTGCCGGTGTAGAGGAGATCGGTGTCCTCCAGGACCTTGTCGTTGAAGTAGTCTTCCGCCGGCAGGCCCAGGGCACGGGCCTTGATCCGCATGTTGATGTCCTTGGACACCAGGATGACGGCGCGCTTGGGGTGCTTCCTCTGGAGGTGAATGACTACCGCCAGGATCTGGTTGTCGTACTTGGAGGTGGGCAGGGCCGGGGGCAGTTCGGAGCTGATGGCTTCCGTCTGCAGGAAGAGGCGGCCGCTGGCCAGCTCGTTGGAAGGCCCGGACAGGGGAATGCCGTCCTCCATGTCCTCCTCGCCCTGGGCCAGGAGGTCGTCCAGCATGCGGGAGACCTGGCGGGCATTGCGGGAAATTTCGGACATGCCCTTCTTGTGGTTGTCCAACTCCTCCAGGGTCATGATGGGGAGGAAGACGTCGTGCTCCTCGAAGCGGTACAGACTCGTAGGGTCGTGCATCAGCACGTTGGTGTCGAGAACGAAGATCTTGGTGCTGGCCTGCTTGGTCTTGCTGGAGGTTTTGCGCGGCATTGAATCGATCTCTCTTCAGAGGGTTTTTACAAAATCGAGGACTTCCTGGGCATGGTTCGGCACCTTGACGCCGCGCCACTCCCGGCGCAGGACGCCGTTCCGGTCGATGACGAAGGTGCTGCGCTCAACGCCCCGGACCTGCTTGCCGTACATGTTCTTCATCTTCATGACGCCGAACAGATTGCACACCGTCTCGTCGGCATCGGAGAGGAGGGGGAAGGGCAGGTCCTGCTTGGTCTTGAAATTCTCATGGGACTTGATGCTGTCCCGGGAGACGCCGGCAACCACGGCACCGGCCGACTGGAATTCGGGGTGGAGGTCCCGGAATTGCTGGGCCTCGGTGGTGCAGCCGGGGGTGCTGTCCTTGGGGTAGAAGTAGATCACTACGGGCTTGCCGGCCTGGTCGGCAAGGGCGAAAGTCTGGCCGCCGGTGGCGGGCAGGGAAAAATCGGGGACCTTTTTATCGAGCATGGAGCCGTCCTTTTTTTGATGCGGTTAAGCCATTGTGGGCAATAGCCGACTTCACGGTCAAGTTGCTACACTTGAATCCATGGCCAAGCGAAGCCTTTCCCTCCTCCTGGCGTTGAGCCTTGCCGGATGCGGCGTCTGGAACGATCCCTACCCGGCGTCCGACGCCGGCGGCAACGTTTTGTACTCCGCCTTCACCGACCGGCCCAAGCATCTCGACCCGGCCCAGTCCTATACCGAGGACGAGATCACCTTCACGGCCCAGATCTACGAGCCGCCGCTCCAATACCACTACCTGAAGCGGCCCTACACCCTGATTCCAGCCACGGTGGAGCAGGTGCCGATTCCCCGCTTCTACGACGCCCAAGGGCGCCAGTTGCCGGCCAACGCCCCGGCCGATGCCATCGCGGAAAGCGTCTATGAGCTGAAACTGAAGCCCGGCATCCGCTACCAGCCCCATCCCGCCTTCGCCGCGGACGACAAGGGCCAGCCCCTCTACCTGGGGCCGAAGACCGCCGAGGACCGCCAGCAGCTTGCCGACTTCCCCAAGACGGCCAGCCGGGAGCTGACTTCCGACGACTACATCTACCAGATCAAGCGCCTCGCCCATCCCCGGCTTCATTCACCCATCTTCGGCATGATGGCCGACAAGATCGTGGGCCTGAAGGAACTGGGCGACACCCTCCAGAAGGCGGCGAAGGATCTTCCCGCCGACGGCTGGCTCGACCTGGACAAGTACCCCCTGAAGGGGGTCGAGAAGGTGGATGAGCTCACCTGGCGCATCCACTTGAAGGGCAAGTATCCCCAGTTCCTCTACTGGCTCGCCATGCCCTTCTTCGCCCCGGTGCCCCGGGAAGCGGACCGCTTCTTCACCCAGCCGGGCATGGCCGACAAGAACCTCACCCTGGACTGGTGGCCCATCGGCACCGGCCCCTACGTGCTCTCCGAGAACGATCCCAACCGGCGCATGGTGCTGTCCCGCAACCCCAATTTCCACGGCGCCGCCTATCCCTGCGAGGGCGAGGCGGAAGACAAGGACAAGGGGCTCCTGGAGGACTGCGGCAAGCCGCTGCCCTTCATCGACAAGGCGGTGTTCACCCGGGAGAAGGAGGCCATTCCCTACTGGAACAAGTTCCTCCAGGGCTATTACGACGCTTCCGGCATCTCTTCCGACAGTTTCGACCAGGCGGTGCGGGTCAATGTGGGCGGGGACGTGGCCCTGACCGACGAGATGAGGGAAAAGGGCATCCGGCTCCTGACCTCGGTCAAGCCCTCCACCTTCTACATGGGTTTCAACATGCAGGACCCGGTGGTGGGCGGGCTTTCCGAGCGGGCGACCAAGCTGCGCCAGGCCATCTCCATCGCCGTGGACCAGGAGGAATTCATCTCCATATTCTCCAACGGCCGCGGCGTGCCGGCCCAGGGGCCGATCCCGCCGGGCATCTTCGGCTACGAGGATGGGGAGAAGGGCATCGACCACGTGGTTTACGAATGGGTGGACGGCCGTGCCAAACGCAAGCCCGTGGAAGCGGCCCGCAAGCTCATGGCCGAGGCGGGTTATCCCAACGGGCGGGACGGGAAGACCGGCGAACCCCTGGTGGTCAATCTGGATACCACCAGCAGCGGCATGGGGGAAAAGTCCCGGCTGGACTGGCTGACCCGGCAGTTCGCCAAGATCGACGTCCAACTGGTGGTGCGGGCCACCGACTTCAACCGCTTCCAGGACAAGATCCGCAAGGGGGCGGTGCAGCTCTACTACCTGGGCTGGAACGCCGACTACCCCGACCCGGAAAACTTCTTCTTCCTCCTGGATGGCCGGGAAAGCAAGGTGGCCCATGGGGGCGAGAACGCCTCCAACTACGCCAACCCGGAATTCGACCGGCTGTTCCTCCAGATGAAGAACATGGACAACACGCCGGAGCGCCTGGACATCGTCCGGCGCATGAACCACATCGTCCAGCGGGACGCTCCCTGGGTCTTCGGGCTTCATCCCAAGAGCTACACCCTGGGCCATTCCTGGCTCAAGAACCGCAAGCCCAACGACATCGGCAACAATATCCTCAAGTACCAGCGCATCGACACCGCCCAGCGGGCGCGGCTCCGGAAGGAATGGAACAGCCCGGTGATCTGGCCTCTGGCCCTGATCGCCGTTGTCCTCGCCCTGGCCGTGGTGCCGGCGGTGGTCGGCTACCGGCGGCGGGAGCGGCGGGCCGCGGTCAAATGAGGCCAGCGGAGAGAAGGCTTGGGCTGGACGAGGGACTGGCAGACTTCAGGTATCTCTGGCATCCCCAGCCCTTCCGGGAAATCCGGCCGGCCTGGTGCAACGAGCTACCGGCCCTGGCCGACGAGCTTATGGCGCTGCCCGACGAGGCGGTCGCCCACCTGAACAACGACGGCATTGCCGCCCTGGAATGGCTCGCCCGGCATGTGCCGGAAGTGGATGGAATCCGCCGGCTGGCGGAATTGCCAGCCGGCGCCGCCTCGCCCCTTCCCGATCACGGCGCCCACTGGGCCTGGGAGATACCCGGCCGCAAAAGGGAGCAGATCGAGGCCTTCGCCGCCGCAGCGGTTCCCAGCGGCGGGCGGGTGTTCGACTGGTGCGGTGGCAAGGGGCATTTGGGGCGTCTCCTGGCCCTCAACTGGCAGGTCCCGGCCACCAGCCTCGACATCGACGCCACCCTCTGCGCCGAAGGCCGGGAACTGGCCCGCCGGGCGAAGGTGGAACACGACTTCCTGGTGGCAGACGCCCTGGCTGCCGGCGGGAAACTGGAGGCCGGTCATCATCTGGTCGCCCTCCACGCCTGCGGCGACCTGCACCGTACCGCCGTGCAGTCGGCGGCCGAGCGCGGCGTCGCAGCCCTGGATGTGGCTCCCTGCTGCTATTTCAAGGGCGTGGAGGACTACTACCAGCCCCTGTCCGCCGGTGCCGCCCTGAAGCTTTCCCGGGACGACATCCGCCTGGCGGTGACCGAAACCGTGACCGCATCCCCCCGGCAGGCTCGGCGCCGGGACCTGGAAATGGCCTGGAAACTGGGCTTCGATGCCCTGCGCCGGGCGGTGACGGGGGGCGCGGACTACAAAACCTTCAAGCCGGTGCCGTCGGCCTGGTTTTCCTGCAATTTCGGGGAATTTCTCCGGGCGATGGCCGAGAGGGAAGAACTGGTTCTGCCGCCGAACTTTAATCCGGACGAATTCGAGGCCACAGGCTGGCAACGGCAGTGGGAAGTGATGCGCCTTTCCATCGTCCGCCACGCCTTCCGCCGGGCCATCGAGGTCTGGCTGGCCCTGGACCTCGCCGTGCTCCTTGAACAGAGCGGCTACGAGGTCCGCTTGGGCACCTTCTGCCCCCGGCATCTCACCCCCCGCAACCTGCTTCTCTCGGCCCGCCGTTAGAGATCCGGCTTCACTGCCATCAGGAAATAGACCACCACCATGGCCGAGAAGGCGGGGTAGCCCAGCCACTCCCAGAAGCGGGCGTAGCGCCAGTAACGTTCCGGTAGCGCTCCTCCAACCGCATGGGCGGCCTGGGACATCCGGGCCATGCGGATCTGCAGCCACACCACGGGCAGCCAGCAGATGCCGGCCAGGAAGAAGAGGGCGACGGAAAGCAACAGCCAGTGGCTCTGCCAGTCCCAGCCCGCCTGCCAGGCCAGCCACAGTCCGGAGAGGGGCTGGAAGATCACCGCCGGGGTGGTGAACCACCAGTCGGCTCGAACCACCAGCCGGCCGACAGTGGCGATGGCTGCGGTGTTGCCGGAGCGGTTGGTGAAGAAGAGATAGAAGGCCGAGCCGAAGCCGGTACCGACCATCAGCACCGACGAAACGATGTGCAGCCATTTCACGATCAGATAGGTGTTCATGCTTCCTCCTCGGACCACAACAGGAACAGGATGGCCAGCACCGCCAGGTTCTTGGCGATGGGGGCGAAGGGATGGATCACGAATTCCGGCAATTGCCAGGCGACCAGCAGGGAGTAGCCGACGACCAGGGCCATCTGGAATTGCCACAGGCGGCGGCCTGGCCGCAGCAGGGTCAGGAGGCCGAGTCCGGCATCCAGCAGGGAGGCGCTGACCAGCACTGCGGCTGCGGCTATTCCCTCCAGGCCGAAGGGTTCCAGCAGCGCCATGCCGATGTCCGGCCAGGCCAGGGAAACTGCCGCCGACCACAGCCACAGGAAGGCCAGGACGGCCAGCAGGAGGGGCGTCCGCCAGTCGGCCAGGGCCTGGTGGCGGAAGGCGGCTACCTGGCCGGGGGCGACGAACTCGTCCGGCGAGCGGGAAGGGCGGCCCAGGAGCCGCGCCGTCGGTCCGGCGTCCGCCGTATTGCCTCCATTGAGCATCCGCCAGGTGCTGCGGTTGAGGAGCGATCCAGGGAAGCGGCTGCCTACCGCGGCGGCTGCAGCCATGAGAGGCGTGGGGACGGGGATCGCCAGCGCCGGGCCCAGTCCAAGCCCTCGGCGATAGGCGGCCAGCATGCCCCGGTAGTCCGTCTGCCGGCCGCCCACGGCTTCGACGACGCGGGGTGCCGACGGCGGGGCCTCCACCAGGCGGGCTACCAGGGCGGCCAGATCCTCCACGTGGATGGGGCGCAGGGGCTGGTGGCCCTTTCCCGGCAGGAAAACCACCGGCAGGCTGGCGAGGCTGAGAAAAAAGCGGCTCGATACGCCTTCCGGACCGAACACCAAGGCCGGGCGCACGACGATGCCTTCCGGGCAGGCGGCCAGCAGGCAGTCGTCGGCGGCAGCCTTGCTGGCGAGGTAAGGCGTATCCCGCCGATCCGCGCCCAGGGCTGAAATCTGGAGCACCCGGGACATTCCCTTGTGCTTGCAGGCGGCGAACAGGGAGGCCGGGGCGAGGTGGTGGATGCGTTCGAAATCCTCCGGCTGGCGCTCATTGAGGATGCCGACTGCGTTGATGACCGCATCGATGCCCTCCAGTCGGGGCAGCCAGGTTTCCGGGGAAAGGTCGCAGCGGTAGTCGATGGCGATATCCCCCTCCTGCCGGATCCGATGCACGCCCCGTATCACCTGGTGGCCGGCGGCGGCTAGAGCCGCCTCGATATGGCGGCCCAGAAAGCCGTCGGCGCCACAGAGCAGGACTTTCATGATCCAGCACCCGGCAGGGAGCAGCTGTCCCCGTCGCAGACCGGGGTGAGCCTCGCGAAGATGCCGCCGGAGCGGCGGGACAGCCGGACGCGGTTCCTGGCGAAGAGGGTATAGGCCAAATCCGTCAGCGGCCGCAGCCCGGGGAGTTCCATCAGCGCCTTGAGGCCGCCCAGACCCGTGGCGCCGCAGGCGAGCCGGAAAACATCGGCGCCTTCTGCCAGGGTGCCGTCGGCCCGGCGGGCGTGCATGCGGGCCAGGAGCTGTTCCCGGGTCCTGCCGTAGGGGCCAGGGTCGAAGCCGGGGGCGGAAATGTCCGTGAAGGTCAGGAGCCCCTGGCCGTTCCGGCGTCGGAAATGAGCCACGTCGAAGCGGCAGATGGCGCAATCGCCGTCGTAAAGCAGTTCCAGCGGATAGGTCTTGTTGTCCATGGTCGGCTCCTTAAGGATGTGCTGCAATGACGGTAATTTCAGTAATGACAGAAATTGACGGGCAAAAAATTTTCAGCCGCTGTTGTCGGTGCGGACCAGCTTGTGGATCTGGGCGCCCAGCTTCAGGATCTTGGTGAGGGTTTCGGGCTTGAGCCGAATCATCTCGTCGCTCCAGCGGGTGAGGATGTCGATGAAGTCCAGGGTTTCCTGTATGCGCTGGCGGGTGCCGGCGGGCTCCTTGCCGAGGTCGGGGCTGGCCAGGCATTCACGCAGGACGGTGATGGTCGGGTCTACTTCCCGCTGGCGGCGGCCTTCGACGATGAGGCGGAAGAGTTCCCAGATGTCCTTGGAGGTCTCGAAATAGTCCCGCCGGTCGCCCATGACATGGACTACCCGGACCAGGCGCCAGGAAAGCAGCTCCTTGAGGCTGGTGCTGACGTTGGAACGGGCGACGGACAGGGTTTCGGCGATCTCCTCCGCGTCCAGGGGGCGCTCGGCGAGATAGAGGAGGGCGTGGATCTGGGCCACCGTGCGGTTCACTCCCCAGCGGGCGCCCATTTCCCCCCAGTGGAGGACGAATCGTTGAGAGACGGGTTGGAGTTCCATGGCGGCCAATTTATCGTTGTCTGTAATTTCTGTCAATACAGAAATTGACGTAGAAAAAAGGGGCTGCCCGCAGACAGCCCCTTGATGTTACGTGATTACCTTATTCCGGCTTGTGGCGCCGGGGCTTGCTATCCCCGAACTTGCCTTCGCCGCCAAATCGGCCTTCCGGCTTGAAACGGCCTTCGCCGGCGAACTTGCGCGGGGCGCCTTCCGGCTTCTTCCAGCCGCCTTCCCGCTCGTTGTAGGGGCGCAGATTGATGGGCACGCCCCGGACCCGGGTGCGCTTCAGGAGGTTGGCCACTTCCTTGGGCATGCCGGCAGGCAGCTCGACGGTGCTGGATTCCTCATAGAGGGCGATGCGGCCGATGAAGCGGCTTTCGATGCCGGCCTCATTGGCGATGGCGCCGACGATATCCTTCACCTGGACGCCGTGGTCGCGGCCCACGTCGATGCGGTAGCGCTGCATGTCGCCGGACGGGGCCTGGCGGGGCGGACGGGCTTCGAAATCGTCCCGGCGCGGGCGCTCTTCCCGCTGGGGCCGGAAGTCCCGGTCCTCGGTGCGGGGACGGAATTCCCGTTCCTCATTGCGGGGACGCTGTTCCCGGTCGCCGAAGCGGGCCGGGCGGCGGTCATCGAAGGGGGCGGGAGCCGGACGGGGCGCGGGATCGCTGCCTTCCATCTGGAGCGGCCGGGTTTCCTGGGCCATGCGGAGCAGGGCAGCGGCCACCTCGTGGATGCTGACATTCTTTTCCTCGGCGATCTGGGCGGCCACGTCGGAGAAGAAGTCCAGGTCGTCCCGCTCCAGGACCTCGATTACCCGCTGCTTGAACTGGGCGACCCGGCGGTCGGCCACGTCCTGGCGGGTGGGCAGGGTGAGCGGGGTGATGGGCTGGCGGGTGACCCGCTCGATGGTGCGCAGCATGCGCATTTCCCGGGGGGAGACGAAGAGGATGGCGTTCCCGGTGCGGCCGGCCCGGCCGGTGCGGCCGATGCGGTGCACGTAGGCTTCGGCGTCGTAGGGGATGTCGTAGTTGATGACGTGGCTGATGCGGGGCACATCGATGCCCCGGGCCGCCACGTCGGTGGCGATGACGATGTCGATGCCGCCGCTCTTCAGCTGGTCGATGGTGCGTTCCCGCATCTGCTGGTTCATGTCCCCGTTCAGGGCGGAGGCGGAGTAGCCGCGGGCTTCCAGTTTCTCGGCCAGTTCGACGGTTGCGGTCTTGGTGCGAACGAAGATGATCGCGGCGTCGAAGTCCTCTTCCACTTCCAGGATGCGGGTCAGGGCGTCGAGCTTGTGCATGCCGCTGACCTGCCAGTAGGCCTGGCGGATGGCGGACACGGTGGCGGTGGCCGACTTGATCTTGACTTCCTGGGGATCCCGCAAGTAGGCCTGGGCCACCCGGCGGATGGGTTCCGGCATGGTGGCGGAGAAGAGGGCGGTCTGGCGGGTGGCCGGGGTGTGCTCCAGGATCCATTCCACGTCGTCGATGAAGCCCATGCGCAGCATTTCGTCTGCTTCGTCCAGGACCAGGGTCTGGAGGCTGTCCAGGTTCAGGGTCTTGCGTTCCAGGTGGTCCATGATCCGGCCCGGGGTGCCGACAATGACGTGGGCGCCGCGGGAGAGCTGCTTCAACTGGATGCCGTAGCTCTGGCCGCCGTAGATGGGCAGGACGTGGAAGCCCGGCAGGTTGTGGGCGTAGCTCTGGAAGGCTTCGGCCACCTGGATGGCCAGTTCCCGGGTCGGGGTCAGCACCAGGGCCTGGGGCTTGGCGACGCTGATGTCGATCTTGTTCAACAGCGGCAGGGCGAAGGCGGCGGTCTTGCCGGTGCCGGTCTGGGCCTGGCCCAGGAGGTCATGGCCTTCCAGGATGATGGGAATGCACTGGGCCTGGATGGGGGACGGGGTTTCGTAGCCGATGCCCGCCAGGGCCTGAAGAATGGGAGCGGAAAGGCCCAGCTGGTCAAAGCTGTCGATGGGAGTTGTCATGGATAAATCCTTTCGGCGCCGCCGGGCATCACTGTGCGGGCAGCAAAATAGCAATAGGCCCTGCCGGCTGCGCTCCAATGGCAGCCAGGCCGCGGTCAGCGGCAGCAGGGCAAAAACTCAATGGTATTAGTTGCGAACAACGATGGGAGGTTGCAGGCGTCCCGTACCAATTGAATGTGATGCTATTGAGGCAAAGGACTAATGCACTGAACCCGGAATTTTACTCCAAAATGCCGGCGTCCGCTTCCCTTTCTGTAGGCCATCCGGTTTGGGCCTTGCCGCTTTCATGTCAAATGGGTGGTAAGATGCAACCCATAAATCATGTCAGGGAGAATCGGCATGCTCGAAAAGCGTCAGGCTATCCGCTACCGCGTGGGAGACGGCACCGATATCGTCATTTTCCGGGAGGGCGGCAATCTGGTGGCCCCCCTGGTTGACCTCTCCTGCCGGGGCCTGATGGCCGCCATTCCCGAATCGGAATCCCGCCGCCTCTCCCTGGGGCAGGAAGTGTCCGGGCAGCTTCGGCGCAACCTGGGCTTTACCACTTGGCGGGGGCGGGTGGTCCATCGCTCGCCGGGGCGCAGCGGCATCGGTATCGGCATCGCTTTCCATTCGGATGCCGGCAGTGATGTGCAGGGCGCAGTCCAGGAAATCGTCCAGCAGCCCGATGCCGGCGGCCTGAACCCGCGGCGCGACGACGGACTGCTGGCCTTGGAGGTGCACGGGCGCCTGTCCTTCCTGACCA
>JBLNBI010000288.1:0-7315 GCA_050259815.1 Actinomycetota bacterium
CTACGAGAGGGCCGGTTATCCGGTGGTGCGGATCTTCCCCCCCGAGCAGGCCGCCAGCGGTGGCAACATCCGTCTCAAGGTGGTGGAAGGCAAGCTGGCGACTATCGCCGTCAAGGGCAATAAGGCCTATGACCAGGCCAACGTCCTGGGCAGTCTGCCATCCCTGAAGGTCGGTTCCTCTCCCAATGCGCCGCGGGTCGTCGCCGAGATCGCCATGGCGAACGAAAACCCAGCCAAGCAGGTGGCGGTGAATTTCCAGGCCGGTGAGCAGCCAGGCGCCATCGATGCCACGGTCAACGTGCAGGAGGATCGCCCGGAAAAATTCATGGCGTCCCTTGATAACGGTGGCAGCAAGAGCACCGGCGTTCATCGGGTCTCCCTGGGTTACCAGAACGCCAACCTTTTCGATCGCGACCATATGGTTACCGGCCAGGTGACCACCTCCACCGATTTTCCCCAGAAGACCCTGAGCTTTTCCGCGGGTTACCGGATTCCCTTCTATGACTACGGTCTGTCCCTGGATTTGATCGGAGCCTATTCCGATACGGCCTCCGGCAGCACCATCGTCCCCGGCGGGACCATGAATTTCACCGGCAAGGGCACCATTTTCGGCCTGCGCCTCAACCAACCCTTGGCCAGTGTCGGCGAATACCGGCACAAGCTGGTGTACGGCTTCGACTACAAGGATTTCGACAACCGGGTCAACCAGTTCGGCGTGCCCTGCGCCAACGTGAGCTGCGGCACTATCACCAGCCAGCCGGCCAGCGTCAGCTACGTGGCCCAGTACAACACCCCGGGCTACCAGGTGGGTGGCAGCGCCATGTTCGCCATGAACGTCCCCGGCGGCCCCCACGGCAATCCCGGCGATTACCAGACCAACGCCACCGGTTGGCGTTCCAACTGGAATCTGTGGCGTTTCAACGCCTTCGTCGGCGTTCCCCTGCCGGCCGATTGGCAGTTCCGCGCCAATGCTTCCGCCCAACTGACCGAGTTCAAGCTCATTTCCGGCGAGCAGTTCGGGGCTGGTGGCGCCACTTCCGTGCGTGGCTACACCGAGCGTGCCATCGCTGGCGATCAAGGCTACTCGGGCAACCTGGAGCTCTATACGCCCGAGCTGGCCGGCCTGGTTTCCCTGCCGGCCGGTTACGGCCTGCGCGGCGTCGTCTTCTACGATGCCGGACGGGTGTACAACCACCGCCCTGGTGCCGCTGCGACCCTGCCACAACGGTATATTTCCAGCGTCGGCGCCGGTCTGCGCTTCAATATCCAGCGCGATCTTTCCGCCCGACTCGATTTCGGGGTAGCCCAGGACCGTCTGGTGAGCCAGACGGCGGGCGTCGGCCGCGACCGCGGCGATGCCTATGGCCAGTTCGCCATCAACTACTCCTTCTGACCCCAGGAAATATCAGGAGCTGCGTCATGACACGCCAAGTGAATCCGGTTGCCGGCCTCTCCCGCCAGCAAAGCACCTTCAAGTTCAAGACCCTGAGCCTGGCCGTTGCGGCCTGCCTGGGAACCATCGCCCCTGCCGTTCTGGCCAACCCGACCGGCGCCACCGTCGCCAGCGGCAGCGCCACCTTCGCCACCCAGGGCGGCACCCTCACCGTCACCAACTCCAACGGCGCCATCATCAACTGGCAGCAGTTCAACATCGGCGCCAACGAGACCACCCGCTTCATCCAGCCGAATGCCCAGTCCACGGTGCTGAACCGGGTGGTCGGGGTTGATCCCAGCCAGATCATGGGCACCCTGCAGTCCAACGGCCAGGTTTTCCTGATCAACCCCAACGGCATCGTCTTCGGGCGTAGCGCCATCATCGACGTACCGGGTCTGATCGCCTCCACCCTCAACTTGTCCGATGCCGATTTCCAGTCCCGCAAGTTCAACTTCTCGGGCGGCGGTTTCGGTCCCCTGGTTAACCAGGGCCGCATCAGCACGCCCCTGGGCGGCAGCGTCATGCTGATCGGCAGCGATGTCCGGAACGAAGGGGTGATCACCACGCCCCAGGGCCAGGTGGTCCTCGCGGCCGGCAAGAGCGTCAGCCTGGTCGACACTGCCGGTCCCGAGCTTTCGGTAACCCTTACCGCCAGCGGCAACAAGGCGGTGAACCTGGGCGAGATCAACGCCACCGGCGGCAAGATCGACATCTTCGGCGCCCTCATCGAGCAGCAGGGCATCCTGCGGGCCGACAGCGCCAGCGTGGACGCGCAGGGCCGCATCATCCTCAAGGCTACCGAAAGCACCACCGTTTCCGGTTCCATCAGCGCCACCAACAGCGCCGGCCAAGGGGGTTCGATCCAGGTCCTGGGCAAGGATGTCACCCTCACCGGTACTGCCAGCATCGACGCCTCCGGCGCGGCTGGCGGCGGCCAGGTCCTGGTGGGCGGCGACTGGCAGGGCAAGAACCCCTCCGTCGCCAACGCCCAGACCACGACTATGCAGGCGGGAGCCTCGATCAAAGCCGATGCCACCGGCAACGGCAATGGCGGCAAGGTGGTCCTGTGGTCCGAGCAGAATACCGATTTCAAGGGCAGCATCTTCGCCCGGGGCGGCGCCAGTGGCGGCAACGGCGGGCAGGTGGAAACCTCCGGCCATTCCCTCCAGATCGGCGGAACGGTGGATACCCGGGCGCCGAAGGGGGCCATGGGCTTCTGGCTCCTCGATCCAGCCGCTTACTGTTTCGACAACACCAGCTCCGCTTGCTCGATCAACCATCCGACGGCGACTTTCGTATCCACCGCCGCCGTGGCCCAGGCCCTGCAGACCAGTTTGGTTGCCTACCAGGCGACGGACTACATCGTCATCAACGGCCTGTCTCTGAACGATCCGACCTACAACGGCGGATATACCACCATGACGGGCGCCACGCTGGGCTTCCAGGCGCCCTATATTGCCCAGTACGGCATGATCCATGCCGGCAATCCCCTGAATGTGAAGATGCAGGCGACTGGTGTCAGCGCCTCGTTCCCGGCCTTGTCAGGAGTCATCGAGTCCTACGGTGACGTGATCACCAAAGGCGGCGAACTGTACATGGATGCCTCCCAGTGCATCGTCCTCGATTCCGGGACCTTCAACGTGAATGGGACTGCGGGCGGGTACAACTACTTCGCGGGGGACACCCTATGGGACATGTATCTCCGTGCGCCCGCCATCGTGCTGGCGGGCAAGACGGTTTATGCGGACGACCTCAATTTCGAGACCAATGCCCTGCAGGTCGGGGGGGGAGCGTTGACGACGCCTTTGCTCGGCACGGTGAATTGGGCTGCCGTGACTACCCATTCTTCGGGTAAGGCCATCAACGTCGGCATGAGCGCGTCCAATCCGGCCTGCACGTCCAGTCTGTGCATCGACAGCCAACTGGGATCGCCTTCGCTAAGCATATCCAAGGGAGTCACCTTCGCGGCCGGGCGCTGTCTCGGTGGCCCGAACAACTGCGACCTTTCCACCGTGCAACTGGACGGCGACGTCACCGTCCACGGTCCCTTCGCCGTCTCCACCACCGGCGATCTGGACTTCATTGGAAAGAACGTCATCCTCAACTACGGCTTGGTCGCTCCGAGCAGTATGAGCCACATTACCCTCTTCGCGGCCAACACCTTCACCAACAATGTCGGCCCCACCGCTATCGATACCTCCAGCGGCGGCACTTGGTCAGTGGTGATGGGCGACGAGGCCGGTAGCAATCTCAATGGGCTGACGGCCCCCAAGTTCACCGTGGACCTCGACGGCGTCACCGCCTACGAGCATGACAACACCTGGCCGATCGGCAACGCCATCTATGTGCTTTCCGCCGCCCTGGCGAACTCTCTCACCGATCCCTGCCTGGTCAACCCGACCCTGTGTGCCGTCAACAACCCGACGACTGCAACCTCCGATCAGAGCAAGGTCACGACCACTACCACGACTGCCACGACGACGGGCGTTTCCACGCCGACTGCTGCGCTGACCGTCGACTCCCAACTGACTGTCTCGTCCAGCAGCACGACGTCCACGGGCGCCGTTGCCACCACGAGCGCCGTCAGCAGGACCAGCTCCACCCAGGAAGCCAAGCTCGAAGTCAGCAAGAGGGACAACGACAAGTCCGTCGGCGAGGTGAAGGCCGAAGCCAAGAAAGCCCGGGAAGATGCCGGCAAGGCGGAGGCTGAGGCGAAGAAGGCCGAAGCCGAAGCCACGAAGGCCGAAACCGAGGCGAAGAAGGCCGAGGCCGAAGCCAAGGCTGCCAAGACACCGGCCGAGAAGGCCGCCGCCAAGCAGCGGGCGGAAGCCAAGAAGGCAGAGGCCGAAGAGCGGAAGGCGGAGGCGGAAGCGAAAAAGGCCGAAGCGGAGGTCAAGAAGGCCGAAGCCGAGGGCCGTGAAGCCCTCGCAGAGGCCAAGAGCGCTCCGAAGACGGGGGCCGCTGCCAAGCAAACCCAGGCCGAGACCAAGCAAGCCCAGGCCGAAGCCAAGAAGGCCGAAGCCGAAGCGAAGAAGTCGGCGGCAGAGGGCAAGCAGGCCGAGGTTCGCGCCAAGGAGGCCCAGGCTGAGGCCAAGCAAGCCGAAGCCGAGGCGAAGTCCGCCAAGACGCCCGAGCAGAAACAGGCCGCGGCCCAGAAGGCCGAGGTGAAGAAGGCCGAGGCCGACGCCCACAAGACCGAGGGCGAAGCCCGCAAGGTGGAGGCTGAAGGCAAGAAGATCGAGGCCGAGGCCAAGAAGGCCGAAGCCGAAGTCAAGAAGGCGGAAGCCGAGGCCAGGCAGGCCAAGGCCCCGGAACAGAAGGCTGCGGCTGAAAAGCGGGCAGAGGCCAAGCGGGCCGATGCCGAAGTGAAGAAGACCGAGGCCGAAGCCAAGAAGACCGAAGCCGAAGCCAAGCAGGCCCAGGCCGACGCCAAGATGGCCGAGGCTGAGGCCAAGGGCGCCCGTTCCGCGGGCGGCCGCGCCGTCGTCGAGAAGGAAGTCGAGGCCAAGCGGGCCGAAGGCGAACACAAGCAGGCTGAGGCCGCCGTCAAGAAGGCCGAGGCCGAGGTGAAGAAGGCCGAAGCTGTCATCAAGAAGGCCGAGGCCGAAGGCAAGAAGACTGATGCCGTGGTGAAGAAGGCCGAAGCCGAAATGAAGAAGGCCCAGGCGGAAGTCGAGGCCAAGAAGGCGGAGGCCGAGAAGAAGCGGGTCGAAGCCGAGAAGAAGGTCGAAGCCCATCGCGTGGCCCAGGAGAAGCGCCAGGTCGAGCGCCGGGCCGAAGCGGCCAAGGCCTTTGCCTCCGTGGTCACTGCCGGCGCCAACCGTGCTGCCCTCGAGAACCTGGCCGCCTTGCGCCACGAACTCAAGACCGAAACCTTCAGACCGGCCCTTAATGTCCTGAAGGTCAATCCGGCCGCTGCCGACCTGCCGCCCTGCGGCGCCGGCAGTACCGTCTGTATCCCGACGACGGTGGCTCCCCAGGCTGCGGCGCTTTCCCTGCCGATGCCGCCGGCGCCGAAGTTCGCGGCCCTGCCCCAGATTCAGCGCAAGGTGGCGGTAGTCATCGGGGTGAACAAGTATGCCGATCCGTCCATCCCGTCCCTGGAGTCCGCCCTGCCGGATGCCCAGGCCGTGGGCCAGCAGCTTCAGGAGCAGTTGGGGTACGAGGTGCGGGTGGTCCCGGATGCGACCCGCGCCGACATCGTCACCAACCTGAACAAGCTGAGCCAGGAAGTGGGGCCCAACGACAGCGTGACGGTGTACTACGCCGGCCACGGTTATCTGAGCGACAAGACCAAGACCGGCTACTGGATTCCTGCCGACGCCAAGGTTACCAGCCCGGACAATTGGATCTCCAACAGCGACATCGGCAAGCTGCTTTCCAACATCCCGGCCAAGCAGGTGATGCTGGTTTCCGACTCCTGCTACTCCGGGTCCCTGACCAAGGAGCAGAAGATCACCGGTGCCGCCGGCTCCCTGGATCCCTCGGGCATCCTGTCCAAGCGCTCGGTGACCGTCATGTCCTCGGGCGGCGAAGAGCCGGTGTCCGATGAGGGCAAGGAAGGCCACTCCATCTTCGCCTACAGCTTCATGAGCGCCTTGAAATCCGTGAAGCAGGTGGATGCCGGCGCCAAGTTGTTCGAGAACGTCAGGAACGAAGTCTCCAAGGATTACCCGCAGACGCCCCAGTATGGCGGTGCGGTATCCGCAGGCCACGCCCCGGGCGGTGATTACCTGTTCGAGACCCGCTCCTACAAGTAGTAGGGACTTGGGAATGGCTGCCGTGGCGGCCATTCCCTTTTGCCCGGTTAGTTTTGGATGGGATGTGGAAAATTACGCTTGATGCCCATTGGGCATGATGTACAGTACAAAAACATGATCGGTCGTTCCCCAGCGTCTGGAACTTCATCATCTTCAGCTAAGGGTTGGTTATGACTTCGTCGATTCGTGCTTCTTCCATTTTGCCGATGCTGTTGCTCGCCTCGGCGGCCTCCGCCCAGGATATCGGGGCCATGACCGCCACCGCGGCGGCGCCCAAGACGCCGGCCATCAAGACGGTGACCAACTTTACCCAGGCCCTGCGCTGCATGGACGAGTTGTTCCTCGCCTACGGCAAGAACGGCATCGTCATCACCTCCACCGGCATCCCGGACGAGACCGGCAAGGTCCGCACCGGCACCAAGGAAATGCTCATTTCGGCGGTGGCGAAGATGACGGTGAAGAGCAATGCCTTCGAATTCATCGACTTCCACGGCGCCGCCGATGACCTGGGCGGCCTCTTCGCCGCCAAGGGCGACGCCGCCCGCAAGCTGCCCGATTACTACATCCGCGGTTCCATTACCCAGATGGACGACAATACCGTCCGCAAGAGCAAGGGCTTCGGCTTTTCCCTGCCCTTCCTGGACTTGGGTTCCTCCAAGGACGATTCCTACGACCTCATCAGCATGGACATGAGCGTCGGCGATGCCGCCACCCGGCGCATCCTGCCCCAGACCAGCACCTCCAACAGCATGGTCATCATGAAGGGCGGCAACTCCATGGAAGGCGGCGGCCGCCTGGGCAAGGTGGGCTTCAGCTTCAACCTGGACCTCAGCAAGACGGAAGGCTTGGGCGCTACCACCCGCACCCTGCTGGAGCTGAGCCTCATCGAAACCCTCGGCAAATTCACCCAGGTGCCCTACTGGCGCTGCCTGGATGCGGACATCACCAATCCGATCATCCGCGACCAGGCCCGGGAGAACTTCGACCTGATGAAGGACAACGAGAAGATTCTCTTCGTCCAGCGCAAGCTCGGCGGCAGCATGAAGCGCTACAAGGGCCCCATGAACGGCATGATGAACGACGACCTCAAGGACGCCATCATGGAGTACCAGGCCCAGAC
>JBLNBI010000289.1:0-5760 GCA_050259815.1 Actinomycetota bacterium
AAGATCAACTCCAGGTCCCGCCGGCGCCACCCCTGCCTCCCGAGGCCACCGCCCCGGCCCCCGATATTCCGCCGCCCAGCGAATACGCCGCCCGCCGCTATCTCGAATACGCCATGAGCGTGGTCACCGGCCGGGCGTTGCCCTCAGTGGCCGACGGCCAGAAGCCGGTGCAGCGCCGTATCCTCTACGCCATGCACCGCATGGGCCTCTACAAGAGCCCCAAGCATGTGAAATCGGCCCGGGTGGTCGGCGATGTGATCGGTAAGTACCACCCCCACGGCGACTCCTCTGTCTATGACGCCATGGTCCGCATGGCCCAGGACTGGAGCCTGCGCTACCCGGTGGTGGACGGCCAGGGCAATTTCGGCTCCCGGGATGGCGACAACGCCGCCGCCATGCGCTACACCGAAGCCCGGCTCACTCCCATCGCCGAACTGCTGCTGTCGGAAATCGACGAAGGCACGGTGGATTGGAAGCCCAATTACGACGGCGCCAACGACGAGCCGGCCCTGCTGCCGGCCCGGCTGCCTTTCTGCCTCCTGAACGGCGCCTCCGGCATCGCCGTGGGCATGGCGACGGAAGTGCCCTCCCACAACCTCAGGGAAGTGGCCGCCGCCGCCTCCAAGCTGGTCAAGAAGCCGGATACCCCGGAAGAGAAGATCCTGGCCATGATCCCCGGCCCGGACTATCCGGGCGGCGCCCAGATCATCTCGTCGCCGGAGGAAATCGCCGCCACCTACCGCACCGGCCGCGGCAGCCTGCGGGTCCGCGCCCGCTGGAAAATCGAGCCCCTGGCCCGGGGCCAGTGGCGCCTGGTCATCACCGAACTGCCGCCGGGGGTTTCCACCGCCACGGTCATGTCGGAAATCGAGGCCTGCTCCAACCCGGTGGCCAAGGAAAAGGCCGGGAAGAAAATCTTCACCCCCGAGCAGTTGAACCTCAAGGCCGCCTTCCTCTCCGCCATCTCGGCGGGCGGAGTGCGGGACGAGTCCGGCAAGGAGCACGACGTGCGCCTGGTCATCGAACCGGCGTCTTCCCGCCAGGACCAGGATGCCCTGATCCGGCTGCTCCTCGCCCATACCAGCCTGGAGACCAATGCGCCGATCAACCTCACGGTCCTCGGGGTCACCGGTGCCCCGCGCCAGGCCTCGCTCTATAGCATGATCCAGGAGTGGTGCCGCTTCCGCATCGCCACCGTCCAACGCCGCACCCAGCATCGCCTCACCGCCGCCGAGAAGCGCATCCATATCCTGGAAGGCCGCCTGGCGGTGCTGCTGGACATCGACAAGGTCATCAAGGTCATCCGGGAATCGGACGATCCCAAGGCCGACCTGATCAAGGCCTTCAAGCTGTCTGAAATCCAGGCCGAGGACATCCTGGAAATTCGGCTCCGCCAGTTGGCGCGGCTGGAAGGCATCAAGATCGGCGAGGAACTGGCCAAGCTGCGGGAAGAGGCCGAGGGCCTGCGTAATTTGCTGTCTTCCGAAGATGCCATGCGCGCCGCCGTCGCCAAGGAAATCGACGCCGACGCCAAGAAATACGGCGACGAGCGCCGCACACTCATCGAGGTGGCGGAGCGGGTCACCGTGTCCGACGCCAAGACCGTTTCCGTTGTGGACGAGCCCACCACCCTCATCGTCTCCAAGCATGGTTGGCTCCGTTCCCGCCAGGGCCACGGGGTTGATCCGGCCCAGCTCAATTTCCGGTCCGGCGACAGCCTGCTGGCCTGCCTGCCGTGTCGCACCGTCGATACCCTGATCCTGCTGGACAACCATGGGCGGGCCTACTCCATCGCCGCCGCCGATATTCCCGGCGGCAAGGGGGACGGCGTGCCGGCAGCTTCCCTGGTGGAGTTCCAGAACGGCGGCAAGCCCTGCCTGGCCCAGGCCGTGGCGGCGGGTAGCACCTTCCTGGTGGCCAGTGCCGGCGGCTACGGCTTCCGCTGCAAAGGCGAGGATCTGCTGTCCCGGGGCAAGGCCGGCAAGGCCTTCATGAGCGTCGGCGAGGATGATCGGCCGGTGGTCTTCATGCCGGCTCCGGAAGGAGAGATCGCCTGCTTTACCGAGGACGGCCGCGCCCTGGTGTTCGCCATGGACGAGGTGAAGGACCTGCCCAAGGGCAAGGGGGTCAAGTTCATCGACGCCCACCCGGCCAAGGCACCCCTGGAGGAAATCGTGCCGGTGGTGGATGGCGTCGCCGGCAAGGTGAAGGGCGAACGCCTGGCCGCCTGCCGGAGCGCCCGGGGCGGCAAGGGGCGCAAGCTGCGGGGCGGGATCAAGGCCTAGGCGGCATAAGAACTAGGGACGGTTCCGCTGCCTGACCTGGCGGGCGATCCGTTCCAGATCCCGGCGGGCCTCCTGTTCGGCCCGGTCGGCCTTCTTGAGCAGGGATTTCTGGACCAGCCCATGGAAGGCCACCAGGTCCTGCCGGGGATAGTCCTCCTGGACGCCGCTGTACTGGAAGTACTCGGCGATCCAGAAGGCGTCCAGATCGGTCTTCCCGGTCTCCTGCAAGTAGTCCGTTGCGGCCATTTCCACGTATTCAGACAGTTTCGGCATTCCTCAACTCGGCTAATTCTGTATATCCGACCCGGACTTAGGGACCTGTTTGCCGACTAGGTTCCTTCGCGTATTGCCGGCGGTATCCAGACACCATTTTTTCTCAGCCAGGCAACTCGCCGCCGGGGAGGCACTCCAACCTGCAAAGGCGGTGCGGCGGGGCTTCCCATCCGCTCCTCGCCTATTTCCGTGTCCTATTCCAGGCAGGAGGCAGGATGTCTTCCCAGTTGGATTTCGATTTCGACCTGATGGCCCGGCTGGCCAAGGAAAATCCCGCGGAGTTCGCCCGGCGGCGGGAAGATCTCATCCGTGACTTCATCGAGAACTCCGATAATCCGGAGAGGGGCCACCGGATCCAGTTCGAGATCGACATGGAAAGGGTCCGCACGGCCCCCGGGGAGCAGACCTACCTCGCCATGGCCAAGCGCCTGACCCTCCTCCTCGGCCAGATGTCCGATCTCTTTCGGGACATCCAGGCCATCGCCCGCCAGGAGAACGTCAAGCGGGTGCCGGCGAAGACCCAATAGCCCTCGTCGGCCAGCCGGCCCGGCGGCCGGGGTGAGTCGTGGAAACGCAGTCTTTTCCGAGCTTCGATACCCTGGTCATCGGCGGTGGTCCCGGCGGGCTGACCGGCGCCCTTTACCTGGCGCGCTTCCGCCGCCGGGTGCTGGTGGTGGACGAGGGCTGTAGCCGGGCGGCCCGCATACCCCGTTCCCACAACATGCCCGGCTATCCGGACGGCGTGATGGGCGCCGAGTTGGTGGCGTCCATCCGCCGGCAGGCAGAACGGTACGGCGCCCGGATGGCGGTGGGCCGGGTGGATTCCCTGGAGACGGTCGAAGACGGCTTCATCGCCCGCTGGGGAGCGGAAGGGGCCCGGGCTCGGACGGTACTCCTGGCCACCGGCGCCAGCGACATCGAACCGCCGGTGCCCTACCTGGCCGAGGCGGTACGCACCGGCGCCTTGCGCTACTGTCCGGTGTGCGACGGTTACGAGGTCATCGACCAGGCCGTGGGGGTTGTCGCCGACGGACCGGCCGGCGTACGGGAAGCCATTTACCTGCGGGGCTTCACGCCGCGGCTGACGGTGTTCCCTGTTTCGGGCGAAGTGGTTTTCTCGGCGGAGGAACGCCGCCAACTTGCCGAAGCCGGCGTCGTTCTCTCGACGGAGCCGGTGAGCAGCATCCGGCTGTGGAGCGGAACAGTCACTGTCCGCCACGGGGACCGGGAAACCCCGTGCGATTCCCTTTACGGCGCCCTGGGCATGCAGGTCCATACCGAACTGGTCCCGGGGGCGGAGCGGGACGGCAGCGGCTATCTGGTCACCGACCGCCACCAGCAGACCAGCATCGACGGCATCTACGCCGCCGGCGACGTGGCCCAGGGGTTGAACCAGATCAGCGTCGCCATGGGCGAAGCCGCTATTGCCGCCTCCGCCATCCATCTCGCCCTCGGCTGCGCCTGGCGCTGACCTGACACGGTCGGGTAGGCTGGCAGGTCAATGGCCTGCAATTCAACTTTATGCAATTGATTTACCAGGATTTAATTCGGGACGGGGTCGAAGTTTGACGGTAAACTGACAAGCCCACAGCGGCCGCCCCGATGGAACTTGCCGCCGGTATATCCATATTCCCTAGACATGCCGACTAAAATAAACCTTTTCCAATAGAGTCCGGCCATGAACACCTGTCTTGCCTTCATGCCTTTGACGGCGTTCCCCTTCATTGCTTCCCGCCTTCGCCGCGGAACCTGCCCGGTGGTCCGCTGATGCTCCGGCGCTACCTCGAACCCCGGGAACTGCAGCTCCGCGCCCTCATGGTGACCACGGTGATCGCCGCCGGTGCCGGTCTGGCGGTGCTCATCTTCTTCGACGAATTCCACCGCGTCCTGCTGCCGGCCCTTGCCGTCCAGGAAAAATGGGGGATGGCCATCGGCATGGTGGTCACGGTCCTGATCGCTTCCAAGGCCCAGCGCGTCGTGTCGGTCATCTTCTACCGGGACACCTTGTACGGGGCAAGCCAGCACGACCTGCAGGTCACCCACCGGGCCTCGTCTTCGGAACAGGCGGGGGACGAGGTCGCCAGCGAGCTGCGGCAGGTCCCGGGCTACAACACCGTGGTCCGCAACCAACTGGATCTGGTGGTGCAGGCGACGGAAAAGGCCGCCTTCGACATCGCCGAACGCCTCCAGGCCATCGACGAGCTGGTGTCGGGCATCAACCGCTACGCCGACGCCAGTGCCAGCGAATCCAACGGCATGCTGGATGCGGCCGAGCAACGCATCACCCAGAACCGCCAGCTCATCGCCACCCTGGATGCCTACATCCAGGAGCGCATCACCGAGGGCGAAGCGGACCGGGAGCGGGTGAACCAGGTGGTCGAGAAGACCCAGTCCCTGCAAACCCTGGCCGAGCTGATCCGCAGCATTGCCGCCCAGACCAACCTGCTGGCCTTGAACGCGGCCATCGAGGCCGCCCGGGCGGGGGAGGCGGGACGGGGCTTCGCCGTGGTCGCCGATGAGGTGAGGAAACTTTCGGACTCCACCCAGAAGGCAGTCACCCAGATTACCGAAGGCATCCAGGTGGTGACCGAAACTATCGAATCCCAGTTCGCCGAGAAGCTTTCCCACACCAGCATCGAGGCGGAAAAGACGGCGCTGCAGCGCTTCTCGTCCCAGCTGGAAGATCTGGGGAAAAGCTACAAGGAAGTGACGGACCACGAAACCCACGTCCTCAACCACCTGCGCAACGATAGCCACAAGCTGGCCGAGATGTTCATGAGCGCCCTGGCCAGCATCCAGTTCCAGGACGTGACCCGGCAGCAGATCGAACAGGTCGTCGGCGCCCTGCAGCGCCTAGACGACCATGCCGAATCCCTGGCAGCCCGCCTGGAGCGCCACGACGACGCCGATTTCAGGCTTGAACCCTTGTCCCAAAAGCTGGATGAGATCTACGGCAACTACGTGATGGCCGCCCAGCGCGACGTCCACCTGGCCGCCGTCGGCGGCACCGCCAAGGAAGCGGATGCCCACGGGCCCAAGGTGGAGCTTTTCTGACTCCCCAACAGACAAAGAACATGGAAGAAATCTACGCAGTATTCGCCCAGGAAGCCCGGGAACAGCTCGCCGAGCTGGAAGCCGGCCTGCTGCGCATGGAGCAGGGCGACACGGACCCGGAAACCATCAACGCCATCTTCCGCGCCGC
>JBLNBI010000290.1:0-3288 GCA_050259815.1 Actinomycetota bacterium
TCCTTGGGGGGCTGGTCGAAGGGTTCCTGGGTCAGCTCGAAGGTACCCCAGTGAATTCCCAGTGCCCGCTTGGCGTCCACATCCCGGAAGATTTGCACCGCATCGGCCGGATTGACGTGCATGGGTGCCATGAAGTCCCGGGGAAGATAGGCGCCGATGGGTACCGCCAGGAAATCCACCGGGCCGAGGCGGCGCCGGATTTCCGCAAAGTCCCGGGAATAGCCGGTGTCGCCGGTATAGACGAATCGCCAGGGGCGCTCCGCGCCGGCCGGGGTCCATTCGACGGCGAACCCGCCCCACAGGGTCTTGTTGGTATCGGACAGGCTCCGCTTGCTCCAGTGCTGGGCGGGGGTGAGGCGCAGGGTCAGCGGGCCGTCGGCCTTGCTGTCCCACCAGTCCAGTTCCTCGACGCCCTGGATGCCCTCCCCGTCGAACCAGGCCTTCAGCCCCAGGGGCACCAGCCAGCGGGGCTTCTGCCGGGCGGCGAGTTGGGTCACGGTGGCCCGGTCCAGATGGTCGTAATGGTTATGGGAAATGAGGACGAGGTCGATGGGCGGCAGATCGGACACCGCCAGGGGCGCGGCAACCCGGCGCTTGGAGGCAAGCCAGGAAACCGGGCCGGCGAAGTCGCCCAATTGGGGGTCGATGAGGATATTGCGGCCGCCCACCTGCAGCAGCATGCCCGCATGGCCCAGCCAGGTGATGACCGGCTCCACATGCCGTTGGGAGATCAGGGCCCGGTCCACGGGAACGCTCCATTGGGCTGCGAAGGCGTCGTAGCCCCCCTCCGGCTCCGCCAGGGGCTTGAAGTCACCCCGCAGGCGCCGCCACAGGGTCTCGTACCAGGGAATCTGCCCGAGGACCACCGCCGGGTCGCTGTTGGCGAAGCCCTCCGGGCGGTGGTGCGCCTTCCGGGGATCGAAATAGGGATTGGTGCTGGAGCAGGCGGCCAAGGAAAGCAGGCCCAGGATGACGATGAAGGTGCGCATGGAATTCCGGATGGGCTCCGGCCAACCGGCGGCCAGCCGACCAATAAGGACAAGGTGGGACTTGGCAAGTTCGACGGGATTGCTTGATCTCATAGGCGTAATTATCACAGCCATTGCCGTACTCCGGACACACAGGCGCTGGCGGATACCGTGGATACGAGGGCCGAGTAAGGCATCGACCCGGCCGGACAAGGTGGTCTATTGCCCATATGCCACCCGGATTGCCGGCGATAGCATGGTCTTCATCCCGTTACCGGAGAGGTGCCTCGATGGACTCGTTGGGCTACATCGTGCTGGAGAACACCGTGGTGGTTCTTGTCTTCCTCGTCGTCCTGGCGCTTCTGAGCGCGAAGCTGCCCAAGGAATGAAGACCGCTTTTTCCATCCAGCCCTGAAGGCATAGCCCACAGGATTTCCCGTTCACCCCGGGCATGCCTTAGACTACGCACCCGCCAGAGGTCCGGCGCACCATAACAAGGCATGAACTGCCGCACACCGCACCGACCTCATGGAAGATAAGCTCAAATAATCAAATAACTAGGGGCTGCGTCGGAAGGCCGCATGGCTTTTGCTTCCGACGTTTCGTGCTGTAGGGAGAACGGTAGAAATGGCTGCTGCGTGCAAGCTGGAAGTAGTTCAGGGCGAGAGTGAATCGATTCCCGAGGGGACTCGCCGCATCATCAATGGCCAGGAGCGCGTCTATTACGACGGCTACTGGATCAAGACCTATCCCGTGCCGGCGGACACCCTGTTCGCCAAGAAGCGGCTGATCGAGGCACTGACCCGGCGGCTGTTCAACCACACGGAACACGGGCTCAACATTCCCGGCCCCCGCCTGGACGAGGCCCGGCAGAATTACCTGGATGAGAAGGACCCGGCCCGCCGCCGGGTGAAGGCTGCCATGTTCGCCGGCGCCCTCTTCAACCGGGCCACCGACATCTTCACCAAGCTGGTCGAACTCCAGGCCATGGGCGTCGAAATCCGCAGCGACGACATGCTCATGAAGGAATGTGGCCAGTGCCTGCTGGAAGCCATGGATTTAGGACAGTACGTCCGCCACCGCAGCGGCGAGGAAGGCATCGACGAGCTCTGGGGAGAGCCTTTCCGCGCCTTTTCCATCCCCCTGGAAGACTTCTACGAGAGCCGCTACATCAAGATCGGCCAGACCCTGCGGGACATCGACCGGATCGCCGCTGCCATGGTGAGCAACTTCGCCCGGGTTCCGGCCTTCGAGGGCATCGAGCCCCTGGTCATGGACTTCGCATCGGCGGCCAAGATCAAGACCGAGACCCTGCGCACCGACCCGGACATCTTCGACGTGTGGTCCCACGTGGTCACCGCCGGCGAGCGCCTGGCCAATTTCACCCCTTCCCCGCATGCCGACACCCACGGCAAGTCCAAGGGAAAAAGCCCGGTCCACGACATTTCGGCGGGGCTCCAGCTCATCCGGGCCGGCCGCGACCTGGTGTTCTACATCACCCGGGCTCGGACGCCCATGCCCAAGAGCACCCAGGAATTCATGGAGCGCTGCGAAAGCTACGTGAAGACCGGCCGCCTACCGGTCCTGCCGAGCCCCCTGCCCGCCTGACGGGCCGACCGCCCGGCCCTCGGACTGCATCCTCCTCGCCTTGGGCACGCTGCCCCAGCGGTTGGTGCGGCCGGCCGCCGCCCATTCGTCCGCCAGTTCGCCCATGGCGAAAACACGGCCACAAGCGGTGGCGGGCGGAATTGCCCCAGGTCATGGGGCGCGGGGAGTACGGCTTACTCGCGGCCGCTGAAGAGTTCGATGAGCAGATCGGCCAGGTCGAGGCCCTGGGTGAGCCAAATGCCGTCCCGCATCCCCAGTTCGATCTCGCCCAGGACGACGATCTGTTCCACCGCCCGGGTGGCGAGGCGTTTGACTTCCTGATCCCGGTGGCGGGCTTCCCGCCCCCGTTTCTTGTCGGCTGGTCCGGCGGACCTTTCAGCCTTGGTTCCGAGCTTGAGGTCGATAGCTGCAGGTGCCGGCGTGGCGACAGCAGCCATCAGGGAAAAAAGCAGCGCGGACCGGAATCCTGCTGCCATGATGGATTACGCGGCCCGGGCGTATTCGGTATGGCCGCGGCCCTCCCAGCCGCCCGTATAGCGCGGGGGGCTGAATTGCCGGGTAGCTTCCGCCACGACGGGTGAATCGGCCACCATCTCCACATAGTCGCCCCCGATCCTGTTGAGGACGTGGAGCAGATGGAGACCGCACTGGTCCACCTCTTTCACGCCTGACAGGTCCACTTCGAACCGGGTGTAGCGGCGCAGGGCCTCGA
>JBLNBI010000291.1:0-11256 GCA_050259815.1 Actinomycetota bacterium
CCAGCTGTTCCTTGTCAGGCTGACCAGCCGCGGTGTACATCAAGCTCGGATAACGTTCGGTGTAATGCGTTGGCTCAAGTGTAGCAGTTGCTGGAGGAATTGTTGGACTCCGCCAGGCTCGTTGTCACCCCGGGGCCAGTACAGCATATCGGCAGCGATGTCCCGATAAGCGTGGGCGGCGGCGGAATCAGGAGCGTGCATGACAACCGGACGGCAGAGCTGGGTGGCTTGCCGCAGGGAATCGTCCACGGGAATCGCCCCGACATAGTCCAGACGGGCAATACCCCGCTGGGCCGCGACCAGGGCAATATTTTCGAAAATGGAGCGGGCGTCCGGGATGCTCCGCACCTTGTTCACCAGGATGCGGAAGTACTTCCTGGCGTAGGAATGGCTGACCTTCTTGATCAGGGAATACGCTTCCGTGATGGACGCGCTGCTGCCCGACAGCATCACCACCGTTTCCTGGGACGCGAGCCCCAAGGGAGAGAATCCCTGGGGGTGGTTGCTGCTTGCATCCACCAGGATGACATCGATGGGACGGTCCAGGCTGGACATGGCATCCAGAAACACTTGCTGCTGGGTCAGGGTGAGCTTGCCGAGCTTCTTCACCGCCTTTGCCGCGGGAAGAATGTGCAGCCCCGCCATGGGCTGGACCAGAACTTCGGCGAGCCGCCGCTCCTGATGAAGCACGTTCAACAGGTCATAGCGGGCCACCAAGCCGAAGGTTGCGGCGATATCGTCGGTGGACGAGTGCTCGTCCATGATGAGCACTTCCTTGCCCAGACGGGCCAGGGCGACACCGATGTTGGCCACGGAAACGCTGCGCCCGACCCCCTCGCAACCGGCGACGAAGGTTACCACCTGGAGTTGGCCGCTCCCCATCAGACGGCGAAGACCCGCCGCCTGGTCGACACGAAAATCAGCCACGATGCTGCCCGCCAACCGCCATCACGCCGGCATTGGCCATCATCAACGCCGGTTCGAGGCCGTCGTATTTGTGGGGGGAATTGTCCGGCAGATCCTTGAAGGCCCGATGGAGCAGGTAACCGCGGTTAGGCAGGTGCAGATCCTCCGGGACCCGCTGGCCGTTGGAGACATAGTGAAGCTTCAAGCGGTGGCGCATGATGACGTCCAGGGCCGTCGCCAAGCTAGCCGCCTCATCCACCTTGGTGAGGATGCAGCCGGCCAGGGCTTCGCCCTGATAGGCGCGGACCACGTCGTCCAGGGTGTCCCCACGGGAAGTGGAGGAGAGCAGGAGCAGCCGGCGGACATCGCAACCGGTCAACATGCCGGTGAGTTCCGGCACCAGCTTGTCCTTCTGGCTCATGCCCATGGTGTCGATGAGCACGAGGTGCTTGTGTTGCAGTTCGGAAAGGGTCTGCTGGAGCTCGAGGGCATCCTTTACCAGGTAGACCGAAACACCGAGGATGCGGCCATAGATACGCAACTGCTCGTGGGCGCCGATCCGGTAGCCGTCCGTGGTGATGAGCGCCACCTTGCTTGGCCCATGCTTGAGGACGCAGCGGGCGGCAAGCTTGGCCGTGGTCGTGGTCTTCCCCACACCGGTCGGGCCCACCAGGGCATAGACACCGCCCTTGTCCAGGATGTCGGACTCGGTACCCATCGTGAACAGGGAGCGGTCGGCGGCGCCCCGTACCCAAGCCATGGCCTGGGATACGTCCATTTCCGGCGGCAAATCTTCCAGAAGTTCCCTGGCGAACTGGGGGGAGAAGCCCGAATCCAGCATCTGGCGCAGAACCTCGGTCTTGGCGGGGGCGGTACGAGCGGATTCTCCCCAAGCGAAACCGGCCAAGTGCTGCTCGACGATCTTGCGCAGGGAGCGGATTTCCTCCATGACCGCAGCCGGTATCACCTCAGCCTCGGCGCGGGCCGCCGGCTGCTGGGGCGCAGCCTCGTATCGCGGGGCAGCAGGCTGAACAGGTGCGGCGGCCGGCTGACGGGTTGTTTCAAGGTTGCGCAGCCCACCGGTCCTGGGAATGGCGGCATTCACGGTCCGTTGCGGTTCCATGGGGGTGACCGGACGTTGTTGTGCCACGGGCGGCGGGCTCATGGGCCGGCTGGGAGGCTGGACGGCTGGGCGCTGGGACTGGGCCGCGGAGGCACGGTTATTGGACAGATCGACCCGATAGTCGTCGTCCAGATCGGCAACGGGAACCGAACGGCGCGCTGGGGCAGGCTGTTCGTTGGTCTGGGGCGGCACGATCATGGCCATGTCGCTGGCTGCCACGGCCATGATTTCCACTCCGCCGGGAACGCCCCGATTGGAGAGAATGATGGCATCGGTGCCCAGGGTCTCCTTGACCTTCCTGAGGGCATCGCGGGCATTGGCGGCTATGAATTTTCTGACGTTCATGATCTACCCCCAATAATTGAGGTGACTTTGATGATTCGGGTTTCGGGCACTTCGCTATGGGCCAGGACCTTGAGCTGCTGGACCGACCGGCGCAGGAAGCGCGACAAGAGGAGGCGCAGGCTGGCGGGGACCAGGAGGACCGCCGGCAGGCCGAGTTCTTCCTGGCGCTGGGCCGCGACGGCGGCCTCCCGCACGAGGGTATCGGCAAGCCCTGGCTCGAAGCTCGCATGTTCGCTGCCGCCGGCCACCGCCTGGGAAAGGATGCGTTCCAGGCTGGGGTCGAGGGACATGACCTGCATTTCGCCGGTACCGGGGAACAACTGCTGGACGATGGCCCGGCCCAGGGCGATACGAACCTGGGTAGTGAGATCGTCGGCGTTCTGGGTCCGGGAGGCATGGTCCGCAACCGTTTCGATGATGGTGCGCATGTCGCGGATGTGAACTCCCTCTTCGAGGAGGTTCTGCAGCACTTTCTGCAGGGCGCCCAGCGGCAGGATCTTGGGCACCAGATCTTCCACGAGCTTGGGCATTTCCTTGGCCAGATGATCCAGCAGTTGCTGAACTTCCTGGCGCCCCAGAAGTTCGGCGGCGTGGCTCAGGATGATGTGGTTGAGGTGGGTGGCGACCACAGTGGACGCGTCCACCACGGTGTAGCCGTAGGCTTGAGCCTGCTCCCGGACGGAGACATCGATCCAGGTGGCGGGCAAGCCGAAGGCCGGATCAGTGGTGTTGGTACCGTGAACAGTCCCGGCGACACGGCCAGGGTTGATTGCCAGGAACTGGCCGGAGTAGGCCTCGCCCTGCCCCACTTCAACGCCCTTCAAAAGGATGCGGTAGGCGTTGGGTCTGAGTTCCAGATTGTCGCGGATGTGCACTGGCGAAACCAGGAAGCCGACTTCCTGGGCGAATTTCTTGCGGATGCCCCGGATGCGACGAAGGAGTTCGCCGTCCTGGGACTTGTCCACCAGGGGAATGAGGCGGTAACCGACTTCGAGGCCGAGGACGTCCAGGGGAGCCACGTCGCTCCAGCTGGCTTCCTGGGCCTCCTGCTGGACGGCGGCAGGCGCCGGGGCAACAGCCACCGGGGCGGCGATGGCGGCCTTCTCGGCCTGCATCATTTTCCAGGCGAACCAGCCAAGGGAAGATGCAAGCAGCAGGAAGACGAAATTAGGCATCCCCGGAATGAGCCCCAGGAAGCCCACGATACCGGCGGTGATACCGAGGACGCGCCAGTTGCGGAACATCTGGGTCATGAACTGCTGACCAATATCCCGGTCGTCCGACACCCGGGTAACGACCATACCCGCCGCAATGGAAATGATCAGGCCGGGCACCTGGGCGACCAGACCGTCGCCGATGGTGAGGAGGGTGTAGTTCTTGGCCGCCAAGGCGAAGTCCATGTTGTGCTGGAAGACACCGACGATCAGGCCACCCACCACGTTGATGAGCATGATGACGATGCCGGCGACCGCATCGCCGCGAACGAACTTGGACGCACCGTCCATGGAGCCGAAGAACTCGGCCTCCCGGGCAATTTCGCTGCGGCGGCGGCGGGCCTCATCCTCGCCGATCAGGCCGGCGTTGAGGTCGGCGTCGATGGCCATCTGCTTGCCGGGCATGGCATCCAGGGTAAAGCGTGCCGAAACCTCGGCCACGCGGCCGGCGCCCTTCGTGATCACCACGAAGTTGATGACGGTAAGGATCAGGAAGACCACGATACCGACCGCGAAGTTGCCGCCCACCAGGAAGTGGCCGAAGGACTCGATCACCTTGCCGGCGGCATCCGGCCCGGAGTGGCCGTCCAGCATGACGATACGGGTGGAGGCAACGTTCAGGGACAGGCGCAGCAGCGTCGTCACCAGCAGAACCGTGGGAAAAACCGAGAACTCCAGGGTCTTCTGGGTGTTCACCGCCACCATCAGCACCAACACCGAGATGGCGATATTGAAGGTAAACAGGATATCCAGGATGAAGGCCGGCAGCGGCAGGACCATCATCGCCAGGATCATCAGGATGAGGATCGGCGCCGCCAACTGGGTCACATTCATGCGACCCAGGAAATTCTGGAGACTCATGGTCGCGCTCGCCATTTACACAGCCTCCGGAACGAGTTCAGGGGGAACCTGCAGATCCCGCGGAGGACTGGGGTAGGCACCACCCACGGAACGCCAGTTGGAGAGCTGATAGACATAGGCCAGCACCTCAGCCACCGCCGTGTAGAGTGCAGACGGAATCTCGGCATCAAGATTCGCGTGCTTGTGCAGAGCCCGGGCCAGGGGAGGCGCCTCCAGCATGGGCACACCGTTTTCCGCACCGATCTCCTTGATGCGTCGCGCCACCTCGCCCATGCCCTTGGCGACCACCTTGGGCGCTGCCATGCCGGCCTTGTAGGACAGGGCAACGGCGAAGTGGGTCGGGTTGGTGACAATCACATCGGCCTTCGGCACCGCGGCCATCATGCGCTTCTTGGCCGCCTGCATCTGGAGGCTGCGAATCCGCCCCTTGACGTGGGGATCGCCCTCCATCTCCTTGGCTTCCTGCTTGACCTCTTCCTTGGTCATCTTCAGCTGGTTGAAGTGTTGCCAGAGCTGGAACGGCACATCCGCCGCCACGATAAGGGCCAGGGCCAGCACCAAAAGAAGGAAGGAGTAAACGATCAAATGGCCGGCATGCGCCAGCCCGCTTTCCAACGGTTGGGCCAACAGCCCCAACATATCGTCTCTTTCCCTCCATATGAGGAAGGCCCCCACCCCACCTACCAGCGCTGATTTGGCCGCCGCCTTGGCAAGCTCCATCAGGCTGTTCCAGGAGAACATGCGGCCAATACCCGCCATGGGATTCAGGCGACTCAGGTCAGGCATCTTGGGCGCGAACACCCAGGCATTCAGCAGGAAGGGAGGCAGGACCGCCGCGAGCAGCAGCACGGCCATCAGAGGCGCAAACGCCAACAGGGCGTCAATGGAGAGATCGTTTAGCCGAACCAGCATCTGGGTCGGCTCGGCAAGGAACTTGGCGTCGATGGCGAGCCCCTTGCGGGCGATGGCCATGGAGCGCTCCATGAACCAGCCGCCCATCATCCAGAAGGCGGCTGCGGCAACGATCAAGACGAGAAACGAGCCCAATTCACGGGAATGGGGAACCTGCCCTTTCTCTCTGGCCTGCTCTAATCGCCGGCCTGTGGGCTGTTCTGTTCGTTCGAGATCGCTGTCTTCTGCCATGTCCGCAACCGGTTATCGGTGCGGCTATTATATGAAAAACCCCAGAAAATTAAATAGGTACACCGCTTTTTTTAGGGTGTACCTTAGAAGCTATCAGCAGTCATATGCCAGCCAGGTAAACATCCAAAAAAGAAAAGAGGGGGCAAGCCCCCTCTTAACTGGTTGACTACAAAGGATTTCGGATATCAGGCGAATTCAGCCAGGGCACGCATTCCGCGATCGACGTCGAGGTGCTGATTGATGTCGGACAACAGCTCTTTCATGTCCAGGATCAGCACGATCTGCCCATTGGACAGGGTCGTGACCCCGGCAACCCCCCGGGGACGGAAGTCCTCGAGGGACTTGATGACCGCATCGTCCCGGCCGGCAAAGCTATCCACCCCGAGAATGAAGCTGCGCTCAGCCGTCTGCATGAAGACGCCGTACTCGGGATGCCGCTCCAGGGGCCAGCCGAGCAGACGGGCCAGGGAGATGACGGGGAGCACTTCGCCCCGGACAACCAGAGTCTCCTTGCCGCCCACTTCCTGGATCTTGTCGTGCTCGATGGGGAGGATCTCCCGCACGAGGGACAGCGGCAAGGCGAAGGGCTGGTCGCCCAGCAGAACCAGCAGGACCGGCAGGATGGCCAGGGTCAGCGGCAGGGAAATGATGAAGACCGATCCCTTGCCCGGCTCGGAACGGATATCGATGGAACCGTTCAGTTTCTGGATATTGGTCTTCACCACATCCATGCCGACCCCGCGGCCGGACACGTCGGAAATCTGGGTCTTGGTGGAGAAGCCCGGCAGGAAAATCAGGTTGAGGCTCTGGCGCTCGTCCAGTGTATTCGCTTCTTCCTCGGTAATCAGCCCCTTCTCGACGGCCTTTGCCCGGATGCGTTCGGCGCTCATGCCCCGTCCGTCGTCGGCGACGATTAGGACGATGTGGTCACCTTCCTGGCGGGCCTCCAGACGAACCAGACTTTTCTCGGGCTTACCTGCGGCGGCACGCTCCGGCGGCATTTCGACCCCATGGTCGACGGCATTCCGAATCAGGTGGATCAGCGGATCGGCCAGGTCCTCGATCATGGTCTTGTCGACCTCGGTCTCCTCGCCGGCCAGGACCAGCTCCACATCCTTGCCCAACTGGCGGGCCAGGTCGCGGGCAATGCGCGGGTACTTCTGAAACAGGCGGCCGATAGGCTGCATGCGGGTCTTCATGACCGAGTTCTGCAGATCGGACACCAGCAGATCAAGCTGGCTGACGGCCTGATCCAGGGCATGCAGGGTTTCGGAATCCCGCTTGCCCGCCAGGATATCGGCCCGCAGGCTGGTCAGCCGGTTCTTGGTGAGGCCGATTTCGCCGGACAGATTCAGCACCTGATCGAGACGGGAAGTATCCACGCGGATGGTGTTTTCCCGGGTCCGCTCTTCCACCCGGCGCCCGCTAGGCGCTGCTGCAGCGCCCGGCTTGTCGGTAGGTCGGCGGCCATAGGAAGGAGGATGGGCGGCCTCTGCCGCCTGGACGGCAGCCACTTCCGCCTTGGTAATCACCTCACCCTGGGCAACCGGTACTGCCGGCGCCGGCTGACCGGTGACTGCAGCATGAAGGGCATTCCAGTCGGGCTCTCCGCCAACCGCTTCCGCCACCTGCGCCACAGGCTCAGGAACCACCGGCGCAGCAGCGGGCGCGCTCGGCGCTGCCGCGTGGGTCGGCCCCTCGCCATTCAGCGCCCCATGGAGATCTGCGATGATCTGGGAATCGGCCGGATGGGGCTGGATGCCCTGAGCAAGTTCGCCGAACATGTCGCGCACCCCTTTGGTGGCGGCCATGATGGTGTCCATCAATTCCGGATTCAGGTCCAACTCGCCGTTGCGCAGGCGGTCGAAAAGGTTTTCCGTCAAATGGCAAAGGGTCACCAGCTCCGTGGCATTCAGGAACCCGGCGCCCCCTTTGATGGTATGGAACCCTCGGAAAATATCGTTGAGCAACCCCCGGTCATCGGGCGTTTTTTCCAGATCGACAAGCTTGTTGTCCACATCCGAGAGCAGATCACTGGCTTCCTGCAGGAAATCCTGCAGCAGATCTTCCATTCCGGCAAAATCGCTCATGTTCGCCTCCCTCAGAATCCGAGACTATCCAGCAGATCATCCACCTGCTGTTGATTGACTACCACGTCGTTACGTCCTTCGGCGTTCACCACCGGGCCATTCATCAGGTTGTCCACTTCCTGGGTGCGGCGCGTATCCGGCACGACTTCGATGAGCACGCTCATCAAGCCGCTTTCCAGGCCTTGGGCGAGACTGACAATCTTCTTGATGACCTGGCCAGTCAGATCCTGGAAGTCCTGGGCCATCATGATTTCGGTGAGCTGGGCATGGGTCGCCCGGGTTTTCTGGGGCAACTGATCCTTGAGATAGGCCCGCGTTTCGGTCGCCAGCGCCTTGAATTCCGCCACGTTCAACTCGTTGGCGAAAGCCTTGTCCCAACGCTCTCCCAGGGCTACCGCCCCGGTCTCGATCTCTTCCACCAAAGGATTGGCGATATCCGTGGCGTTCAGCACCCGGCAGGCGGCCTGCTCGGTCAGATTGGCCACGTAGGCGAGGCGATCCTTGGCATCCGGAAGGGCAGAAACGGTTTCCTCAAGCAGCTTGTCGTAGCCAAGCTCCCGAAGAGTATCGTGGAGCTGGCGCGCCATATGGCCGATACGATTGAACACTACCTCCTGGGCCGGCCAGGTACCGCCCGTCGGCTCGATAGCCGCGGGCGCAACCGCCTCGGGCTCGGAAACGTGGTATTCGGAGGCCACGCTGTCGAACAGGGCCTGCAACTCGTCGTCATCGCCGGACTTGTTGGCAGCTGGCGCAGGAGCCGCCGGCTTTTCGGGCACAGGAGCGGGAGGCACCGGCTTCACATCGGCAGCAATGCTGTCGAAGAGGGCTTCCAGTTCGTCGGAATCGTTACTCGCGGTCATGACTGCTATTCCCTCACCCCTGGCCCATCTTTTCGAAAATTTTGTTGAGTTTTTCGGAAAGGGTTCCAGCAGTGAATGGTTTGACGATGTATCCGCTGGCACCCGCCTGGGCGGCAGCGATGATATTTTCCTTCTTGGCTTCTGCCGTAATCATGAGCACGGGCAGATGCTTCAGGGTCGGCGTAGCCCGAATGGACTGCAACAGGGTCAAGCCGTCCATGTTGGGCATGTTCCAGTCGGTCACGACGAAATCGAAACCGCCCCCTTGCAGCTTTTGCAGCGCGATCGCGCCGTCTTCGGCCTCGTCCACGTTGGTGAAGCCCAGTTCCTTGAGCAGGTTGCGCACAATGCGGCGCATGGTGGAAAAATCGTCCACCACAAGAAATTTCATTTTCGGATCAACTGCCATGCAGGACTCCAGATGTTGTTATCTTTCGAGCAGGGGACGCAGGGTGTCCGCCAATGCCTCGGCATCGAATTTTGCGACATAGGCATCCACCCCGACGCTCTTGCCCATGGCCCGATTTGCCTCGGAGGAGAGCGAAGAGTGCATGACCACGGGCACCCCTTCGAAGCGCTGGTCTGCCTTGATGTTCTTGGTCAGGACATAGCCGTCCATCTCGGGCATTTCCGCATCGACCAGGATCAGGCGAATTTCCTCGCGCATGTTCTTGCCGCTCTGCTGGGCGTGGGCGGCAATACCCTGCAGGCGCGTCCAAGCCTCCACCCCATTGGTCGCATGCTTGTGCTTGACGCCGAGCTTGTCGAGAACTTCGGTAATCTTGCGCCGTGCGACGATGGAGTCGTCCACGAAGAAAACGCTCGTATCCGCATCGACCCGGGCAGGAGGAATATCGATGATGATGGCGTCACCAAAGGCATTGGCAAGAATCTGCTCGACATCCAGGATAGAGACCAGCCCGCCGTTCTCCAGCTCGATGACGGCGGTAATGAGCCCCTGATTGGCCGACAGGACGCTTTCCGGCGCCTTCACCCGATCCCAGTCCACCCGGATGATGCGATCCACCTCGTGCACCAGGAACCCCAAGGTCCGCTTGGAATACTCGGCCACCATCATGGTCTTGCCCAACCCCGGCGGCGAGCCTTCCAACTGCATGAAGGAGGCCAGGGACAGCACGGGAATGACGTTGCCCCGCAGGGAAATCAGTCCTTCCACGCCCCGCGGCATGTTCGGGGTCTTGGTGATGTGCGGGGTACGTCCGACCTCCCGCACCTTGAAGACGTTGATGCCGAATGTTTCCCGGGTACCCAGGGAGAACAGGAGGATCTCCATCTTGTTGGAGCCCGCCAGCCGGGTACGCGCATCGACACTTTCCAGCAGGTTTTTGTTTTCAACCAGATTCATGAAACTCTCCCTGCAGCCTTAGGCCGCCTTCACCGGCACTTGCCCGGTCAGGCGGCGGGCCAAAGTCTCTGCCAGACGTTGCGGCTCGAATTTCGGCACGTACTCGTCCACGCCGACCGACTGGCCAAGCTTCTGATTCGACATCCCGGACAGGGATGAATGCATGATCACGGGCACGCCGACAAAGCGCGGATCGGACTTGATGGTCTTGGTCAGGATGTAGCCGTCCATCTCCGGCATCTCAATATCGGTCAGAACAAGGTTCACCAGCTCAGCCACGGGCTTCCCTATGGCCTGAGCATAGTTTGCAATTTTCTCGAGTTCCAGCCACAGCTGACGGCCATTCACGGCGCCGACTCCCTTCACGCCCATGGCGTTGAGGGTTCGCTCGATCTGCTTGCGGGCGACGGTGGAGTCGTCGCAATAGAAAACGGTGCAGTCGGGGCGATTGACCTGGGTCACGCCCCGGTACAGATTTTCGTCGTCGATGTGGGTCGTTTCGGAAAGGATTTTCTCCACATCCATCATCATGACCAGACGACCATCATCCAGCTCGGTCACGGCCGTCACCAGGCCGCCGGTCTGGGCCAGAAGCATTTCGGGCGGGACTCGCATCTTGCTCCAGTCCAGGCGCAGAATGGTATCCACGCCCTCCACCAGGAAGCCCTGGGTATGGCCGTTGTATTCGGTGACGATCATGATGTCCCGCGGGGTATCGGCGGTGACACCGGTATACTTTGCCAGATCGATGACCGGCACCAAGGCACCCCGCAGGCTCACCATACCCTCCACCGATGCGGGCATGTCCGGAGCCGCGGTAATCGGCGGCGTGCGCATCACCTCCCGGACTTTGAAGACGTTGATCCCGTAGGTCTCGCGGCGGCCGGTACGTGGATCGACGCCAAGGAAGAAAAGAAGTATTTCCAGCTTGTTGGTACCAGCAAGCTTGGTTCGCGCATCAATGCTCTTGAGCAGCTCTGACATTCTTTCCCCTTAAATTCCCATTGTCCTTCCGACACCACCGGCCATTCTTGCCGACATGGCAAGCATACACACATTCGAGCCGACTTCAAAACTACATCTCGGTCCTGTAACCAATGCGGAATCCGCCCCAATGCTTGCCTTTGACATAGATCGGCGCCGAGATGTCGTGCATGATCTCACCGGTGTCGCGCCGATAAGTTTGCAACAGGAATGGCTGTTCATGGCTGCCGCAGCGACGCCCCACCGGATCGTCGAAAATACGCTTGGTACGGTTGTTGATGAAGTCCACCTTCTCATCCCCAGTGATCGGTTGCGAGAAACGCTTGTTGTGGGTCGGCACATAGCCACGGCGGTCGCAACA
>JBLNBI010000292.1:0-5237 GCA_050259815.1 Actinomycetota bacterium
ACGAGCGCTTGAACCGGATCGCAAGCTCTGCTTTCTTTAGCTCGGTGCCCAGGTACCCGGCGTGGTCGAACATGGATACGATGCCCATGTCCACGATAGTGTCAAGGATCGACTGCGCGTCCTCGCCTACGACCGTGACTTCGCCATTCTTCGCGTATATGCGCAAGGCCATCAGTCGGGAGGATCTGGCCTGGTTTTCCTGGCGGACCTCGATTTCATGGATGGTGTCGTTGATGGACCGAGTCAGGGACTCGACTTCGCTTCCTGCCTCTTGACCATCCAGACGCTCGGTTTCCCCCTTGGCGACTCGCTGCAGGCTGGATTCGATGTCCCGCAGCGGCCTGACGACGCTCCGGGTGACCAGCACCCCTGCGATCAAGGCTAGCGCCAGCGCGGCACCGATGGTCTGCAGCAAACGGCCATCGTGCTGGGCAACGACTGCCGCAACCCGCGACTTGGCCGCCGCGTCCAGGCTTTCGCCGAGCTTGATGGCGCCCAGGCCTGCAAGGTAGACCCGTTTGAGCAGTTCCGGGGAGGCCGGCTTTTCCAGGGAGGTGTCGAGGAGCGCGGTGAGGGAATCCCGATATTTTCTGACTTCCTGAAAGTCCGATTCAGCCACTTGGAGCCATCGTCCCTTGCTTCGAATGTCATCGAGGGAATCGAGTGCCGTATTCATCTTCTCGAGTGCCTCCCTCAGGTCGGAAATCCTGAGATAGAGCAGGAAATTCTTTTCGAGGCGTCGCGCATGGCGTACGGCGTCATAAAACACCACCACTTCCTGCTGCTTGGCGAGTTCGCCCTCAACACTTCGGAATTCCAAGAGGGCGTTTGCTACCAGGAGGATGAACAAGCCACCGACCACCGTATAGCCAAACAGAATTTTCGCGTGGAGAGATCGCAATATCTTCATTTGGTTTCATCCTGAAACGGATGGGTTGCAATATGCAACGATTGTCCTGGAGCGATTTGTACCATGGATTCAGTTGGTTAAGACGGTATGGGTCCGTGTTCTTCTGAAATGTTGCAAATTGCAATATTCCGATTCGGGCTTGTACTCATTTGTAGGTTTGAATACATCGAAAAATCAGTGGGTTAGTTATTTATTGCCCTTGGCACACCGCCTGCTAAGCAATGACCGATCCATGCCCGGGATCTGTCAATTCGCAACCTTCCCGTGGCAAGGAAAAAAAGGGGGCAGGGGCCAGGAATGCGAATCCGCTTTCCAGCCTATTCCGGGAACATTCATGGACAGGTTTGCATTTTTGAGTGGCCGTTTTCCACTGGGGGTATTTCTTTGCTCAGCGATCCTGGCGGGGGCGGTGGGCGCCATTCCGGCGGGCCCCGCTTTGGCACAGGATGACCCGGCTTCGGCCCTGGCTCAGGGCGATGCCGGCGACCGGATCTATTTTTCCCCGGGCACCGATGAGGTCGATGAGGCTGGCATGAAGCTGCTGTTGGCAAGTGCGGTCCGGCTTAAGAACGATCCCCGTCTTGTCCTGAGGTTGACGGCTTACACCGCAAATGCCGGGAGCCGCAGTTACAACCTGGCGGTCGCCGATGAAGAAATCAACACGGTGACCGGTTTGCTGCGGACCTTTGGCGTCCCTATACGCCAAATTCGACGCGAGGGGGCCGGCGGGATACTGGCTGCCAAGGACTGCGTCGACCAAGACTGCAAAGAGGCGAGGTTCGTGATCCTGAGATACGACTAGCGCGACAGAAAAGACCTAGGCCGGCGCTTCCAAGGGGATAGCGCGGCCCTGTAACCGACTTGACGACTTTCCAACAACGCAACCAACCGGAGCGAAAAATGAACGTATCAAAGCTTGTCCTCGCAGCCTCCATGCTGCTTCTGGGGGTATCCCAGGCAAATGCTGCCAACGAAGAGGCCCTGGCCAAGGCGAAGAACTGTCTGTCCTGCCATGCCATCGACAAGAAGCTCGTGGGCCCGGCCTACAAGGATGTCGCCGCCAAGTACAAGGGCGACAAGGGAGCACAGGCTAAATTGGTCGCCAAGGTGAAGGCGGGCGGCAAGGGCGCGTGGGGTGAGATGCCGATGCCCCCCAACAACGTTAGCGATGAAGAGGCGAACAAGCTGGTCGCCTGGGTCCTGTCCCTGAAGTAACCACGAACATGTACAAGAAAGCAATGAAACTTCAACCTATCCTGGTATCCGCTCTGATCGCCTCCCTGTTCGCCATCAATCCGGCGTCCGCAGCGGACGGCTACGTCACCGACTCTCAAGGCGCTGCGGTCAAGAGTACCAGCGGCCTTTGCTGGCGCACGGGCTACTGGACGCCCAGCATGGCGTCCGCCGAATGCGATCCCGATCTGGCTCCCCGCCCGAAGGCCGCGGAAGTGCCGCCGGTGAAGACCATGGCCCCGGCACCGGTGCCGGCCAAGCCTGCCACCGAAAACATCACCCTGGCAGCCGATGGGCTGTTCGCCTTCGGCAAGGCCGTCCTGTCGCCGACGGGCAAGGTTAAGCTCGATGAGGTCGTGGCCAAGCTCAAGGGGCGTTCCTTCGACCAGATCCTGGTGGTCGGCCATACCGATCGCCTGGGCTCCTCGGCCCTCAACCAGAAGCTTTCCCTGAAGCGGGCGCAGGCAGTGAAGGACTATCTGGTCGGCAAGAAGATCGATGAACGCCAGATCCGTATCGCCGGCAAGGGCAGCGCGGAACCGGTTACGTCCGCCAAGCAGTGTCCGGGCAAGGGCGGTCCGAAGGTGATTGCCTGCCTGGCGCCCGACCGGCGAGTCGAAATCAAGGTTGCCGGGGTGAAGTAACTCTGTCCCTCCGCATCATGGACGGAGGCCTGCATCCCATGGATGTGGCCTTCGTTTTGTTATTCAGGGCACGTCGGTTCATTGGTTTCCGGGGGCCGTAGTCAAGACTCCGTTACCGACCGACCGGGAGTTGCGGACTCGTGGCGCCGGAACTGGGGGAATGAGCCCCTGAACCCGATCCCCATGGAAAGGCTCACAGCTTGCTGATCGAGATCCTTTTCCGCGTCCATGGCCCAGGTCTTCTCCCAGCGCGCCGTCCTGATGACCAAGCTGGGGCTTATCGGCCTGTTGCTGATGGCGATGGCCGGCATTGCCGCCTTCCGCTGGCGCGAGTCCATGCCCTATGCCCCCGGCGCTGCGGCCATCCAACCCATCCCTTTCAGCCACAAGCACCACGCCGGGGATGACGGCATCGACTGCCGCTATTGCCACCCCACCGTGGAAAAGTCCCGCACGGCGGGTTTGCCATCCACCGAGATTTGCCTCACCTGCCACTCCCAGCTCTTCCAGGATGCGCCTCTCCTCGCCCCCCTGCGGGAGAGCCTGGCCTCCGGCCGGCCCATCGCCTGGAAGCGGCTCCACGACCTGCCGGATTTCGTCTATTTCGACCACAGCATCCATGTCCACAAGGGCGTGGCCTGCGGCGAATGCCATGGGCCGGTGGAGCAGATGCCCCTGACCTGGCGGCAGGCACCCCTGGAAATGCAATGGTGCCTGGAATGCCACCGGGCGCCGGAGGAGCATCTGCATCCCGCCGCCGAGGTCTTCAGCGGCAGCCGGCACAGCGGCCTGGACGCCGGGCAACGACGGGCCCTGGCCCAATCCCTCCATCTGGCCGATACCCGCCGGCTCACCGACTGTTCCACCTGCCACCGATGAACGGCCGCGCTTCCCAAGTCATTCCGATCCATCCCGCCTCCGGGGAGGACGTGGACGATCCGGCGCGCCGCCGCTTCCTGCACCTGATGGCGGCCTCCCTGGCCCTGGCCGGCTCCGCCTGCAGCGGCCCTCCCCCGGAGGAAATCCGGCCCTATGTCCGCATGCCGGAAGCGGTTCTGCCCGGCCAGCCCACCTTCTACGCGACGACCCTGGTGCGCCGGGGCTACGGCCTGGGCGTCCTGGTGGAGAGCAACATGGGCCGGCCTACCAAGGTGGAGGGCAATCCCGCCCATCCGGCCAGCCGGGGCGCCACCGACGTTTTCGCCCAGGCCGAAGTCCTCCAGTTCTGGGACCCGGACCGCTCCCAAACGCCGTGGCAGGTCGGCCAGATCACTACCTGGGAAGCAGTGCGCTCCTTCCTGGCCGAGCGGGGAGCGGCCTTGCGGCCAAACAGTGGGGCCGGGCTGCGGGTCCTCACCGGCGCCATGACCTCCCCGACCTGGGCTGCCCAATGGCAGGGTCTGCTTCGGGAATTCCCCGCCGCCCGCTGGCACTGCTGGGAGCCCCTCCACGACGACGGCGCCTTCCGGGCTGCCGGGCTCGCCTGGAATCGACCCGCCGATACCGTGCTCCACCTCGACAAGGCCCGGGTGGTGGCAAGCTTCGGGGCCGATTTTCTGGGGCAAGCCGGGGAGCCGGGGGCGGTGGCCTATGCCCGGGATTTCGCCGCCCTGCGCCGACAGCCCGAGCGCCCCAGCCGGCTGTACGCGGTGGATATCGCAGCCAGCCTCACCGGCGCCAATGCCGACCAGCGGATTTCCCTGCCGCCCGCCGAAGCGGACCGGCTGGTCTGGCGCCTGGCGGCAGCCCTGGGGGTGGGGGAGGGGGCCGGCTCTGCGCCCCATGCCGAGGCCGCCCGTTGGGAAGCAGCCCTGGCCCGGGAACTGAATGCCCACCGGGGCGAAGGCCTCCTGGTCGCTGGACCGTTTCTCCAGCCGGAAACCCGGGCCCTGGTCCACCTCATCAACCACCGGCTGGGGAACGCCGGCCGAACGATGGATTACCTGCCGCCCGCAGAACTGGCGCCGGGTAGCCACGCCGACTCCCTGGCCGCCCTGGTGAAGGACATGGAAGCCGGGCTCGTGGACACCCTCCTGATCCTGGGCTGCAATCCCGTCTATGCCTCCCCGGCCGGCCTCGGTTTCCCCGAAGCCCTTGGCCGGGTGGCCCATTCCATCCATGCCGGGCTGTACCGGGACGAGACGGGGCTTGCCTGTACCTGGCACCTGCCCCTGGCCCATGACTTCGAACACTGGTCGGATGTCCGGGCCTACGAGGGCAGCCTCTCCGTGGTCCAGCCCGTCATCCGCCTCCTCTACGGCGCCCGCTCGGCCCGGGAAATCCTGTCCATGCTGGGGAGCGGGGAGCCGGCTTCGGATTACGAGGCGGTCCGCCGTGCTCTGGCGCCGCTTATCCCGGGCGGGGGAGGCGACTTCGAGGCGGGCTGGAACCGCGTCCTGGCCGAGGGTGTGGTCGCCGGTTCTGCCCCCCCCCCCCCCCCCCCCCCCCCC
>JBLNBI010000293.1:0-3142 GCA_050259815.1 Actinomycetota bacterium
TGCGACGGTCTGGCTAGGCAAAGTGTGGAAAGTAAATCGTCGCAGGCGCCGTGCAAGACCGGCACGGAGAAATCCCGCGCCTTCTGGATGACCAACCTCAAGGTCGGCTACCGCTTCGGGAAGCAGTTCCAGGCCACCCTGGACGTGCTCAACCTCTTCGACAGGAAGGCCAACGACATCGAGTACTGGGGCGGCGCCTGCACCCGCAACGAAGCCCTGGCGGGCACCGGCGGCTGCGGCAGCGGCACGGCCATCGACGGCCGCCTAGTGCATCCCCTGGAACCCCGCACCATTCGACTGGGACTGCGCCTCGGCTGGTGACCCAACCCCGGCGCTTATAACCGGCAGCGCTGAAACCCTGCGGAATTGTTCTAGGGGCCAGCCAAACCGCCCACGCCACGGCCAGTCTAAGCCCTTGGTTTGATTACCGAGGAGACAACCATGGCAACCCTGCGCATCGGCGACATCGCCCCCGACTTCACCCAGGAATCCACCCACGGCACCATCCATTTCCATGAATGGCTGGGCAACAGCTGGGGGGTTCTTTTCTCCCATCCCAAGGATTTCACCCCAGTGTGCACCACCGAGCTGGGCTACACGGCCAAGTGCGTGCCTGAATTCGAGAAGCGCAACGTCAAGGTCCTGGCGGTGAGCGTGGATCCGGTGGATTCCCACCAGAAATGGATCGGCGACATCGAGGAAACCCAGAGCACCACGGTCAATTTCCCCATCCTGGGGGACCCGGACCGCAAGGTGGCGGACCTCTACGACATGATCCATCCCAACGCCAACGAGACCCTGACGGTTCGTTCGGTGTTCATCATCGACCCCAACAAGAAGATCCGCGCCGTCATTACCTACCCGGCCAGCACCGGGCGCAATTTCGACGAAATCCTGCGGGTCATCGATTCCCTGCAGCTCACCGACCAGTACAGCGTGGCGACGCCGGTGAATTGGAAGGAAGGGGAGGACGTCATCATCGTGCCCTCCCTCACCGATCCCAAGGTGCTCCAGGAGAAGTTCCCCAAGGGCTACAAGGAGGTCAAGCCCTACCTGCGGACCACGCCCCAGCCCAACCGGTAACTACTGCTGCTGGTTGACCACCCGGGCGATGACGTAGGGGAAGAGCCCCGATCCGATCAGCGCCACGGCGGTGACGATGAAGGCCAAGCCGGCCATGGGATCGTCGAGGACGGGGTGCAGCAGCGCCCCGAAACCCGCCAGGCTGAAGAGGCCGGGAATGGCCGCGGCGATGCCGAGGGCGGTCAGGGCGACGAAGCTGTAGGGGTAGCGGCGCATGGCGTCAGGGCAGGAAGAGGTCGGCCGCGGCGGCCGGGCAGGACGGGAAGTATAGGTGAAGATAGGAGGCGGTGAGGCACTTCAGCCCATAGACGGGTTCCCCCGCCGCCTCGCCGCCGTTCTGCACCCGGGCCGCGCGCCGGACTGGCTCCAATTCCGTTTCGCAGACGGAGTAATGGAAGGTGTGCCCGCCCATGCGCCCCTCCGGCAATTGCAAGGACTGCATTCCCAGAGCCGCCAGGCGGGTCTGCATGCGGGTCAGCCCAGGGAGCAGCCCGAAGACGGGATGAGCCCGGCCATCCAGCCCGACCAGTTCCTCGAAGCAGGCCATCATGCCGCCGCATTCCGCCAGGAGCGGCTTGCCAGACTCTACGTGCCGACACAGGGAGGCAGCCATGCCCGCGTTGGCCCCCAGAGCCTCGGTGTGCAGTTCCGGATATCCCCCCGGCAGCCAGACTGCATCGCATTCCGGCAAGGCCGTGTCGGCCAGGGGGGAGAAGAATTCCAGCCGTACCCCCATCGCCTCCAGGCATTCCAGATTGGCGGGATAGAGGAAGCAGAAGGCGGCATCGCGGCCCACGGCGATGGTCTTGCCGGCCAGCAGGGGTGGGACTTCCGGCGCTGCTGCCTCGGCGAATTCCACCGCCGGCGGCAGGGCGCCGGCCGGGGTGGCAGCCAGGGCGTCGGCCATGCGGTCCAGGCGGGCCAGGAGCCCGTCGATCTCGCTTGCCGGCAAGAGGCCCAGGTGGCGCTCCGGCAGGGCGGCATCGGCATCCCGGGGCAGATGGCCCAACCAGGCGATGTCCTCGGGCGTCGTGTCCCGGCAGAGCTTGGCGTGGTAGTCGCTCCCCACCCGGTTGGCGAGCACTGCCGTGATAGGCGCGCCTTCCCGGTAATGCTTGAGGCCCCAGGCAACGGCCCCGAAGGAGCCGGCCATGGCCTGGGCGTCCACCACCAGGAGCACGGGCAGGCCCAGGCGACGAGCCAGTTCGGCAGCGGAGGGCTCGCCGTCGTGGAGCCCCATCACCCCTTCCACCAGAATGAGGTCGTTTTCCCTGGCGGCCCGGGCCAGGCGCCAGCGGGCATCGTCTTCGCCGCACATGCGGAAATCGATGTTGTCGCAGGGCTGGCCGGAGGCGACCCGGTGGATCTGGGGATCGAGGAAATCCGGCCCGCATTTGAACACCTTTACCCGCCTTCCCTGGCGGGCATGGAGGCGGGCCAGGGCGGCAGTCACCGAGGTCTTGCCCTGGCCGGAAGCGGGAGCGGCGACCAGGAGGGCGGGGCAGGAAGGCTTCATTTCTTGGCGGCGGAGGGTTCGATCAGGACGAGCTTACCGGTTTTCGGGTCCCGGAAGACCTCCCCAACCCGGTCGTAGCCGATCCCGGCCTGCTGGGCGCCGACGGCCGGGCGCTCGATTTCCCGGCCCTTTTCCACCGGCTGGGGAGCCTTCAGCACCGCCTGGCTGCCGGCGGCCAGGGCCGCCAGGAGCCCGCAGGCGAAGACCAGCATGACGTCCACCAGGTTCACCAGGCTGGCCCGGGGGTCCTCGTCCCGGTCGTCGAAGCGGGCGTCCAGCCGGGAATAGAGGCGCAGGCGCTTGCGCGGCGCAGTTGCCGTCATTCCATGGCCTCCAGGACTTCCTCGTACCAGCGCCGGCGCAGCTTGCCGATCACCAGCCCGGCGATGCCGGCCACCAGGCCCAGCACCGTGGCGTCGAAGGCGACGGTCACTGCCGAGGCGAGCTTGGCGGGATCGCCCTGGCCCAGGGCGGCGAGGCCCGGCCCGAGGGGGATGATGGTGGCCATAAGGCCCAGCATGGGCGGGATGCGGGCCAGCAGGT
>JBLNBI010000294.1:0-18836 GCA_050259815.1 Actinomycetota bacterium
ATGGGCGAGCCGGCCCTGCGCTGGGAGGAGTCCGGTGGCGGCGAATTGCTCGCCTATCCCCGCGGCCCCTCCGGCTATCACACCTACATGGCGAGGATCGGCCCGGACGGCAAGCTCATCAGCCTGGAAAACGTCCTGGAGCCCAAGCATTTCGCCCTCATCCGGGAAGGCATGACCCAGGATCAGGTGTTGCGGACCCTCGGCCCACCGTATCCGGGATGGTCGGTGTACTTCAAGGCCCGGGACGAATTGGCCTGGGAGTGGCGCTATTGCGACGACTGGGGCGAACCCGCCCGCTTCAACGTCTTCTTCGACGGCACCAGCGGCAAGGTCCGCAATACCGGCAGCCTCACCGAGAGGCAGCGATTCGCTTTCGGCGGCGGTTGGCGGCAGTGGTGCAGCCGCTGAAATGAAAAGGGCGGAGCCGCGGCTCCGCCCTGGATTCCGGCAGGCTTCCTTTTACAGCCGGCCGCGGGCCCGGGCGATAGCTGCCCGCACCTGTGCCGGCGCCGTGCCGCCGATGTGGTTGCGGCTGGCGAGAGACCCTTCCACGGTCAGGACCGCAAACACGTCGTCACCAACGAGGGGTGAGAAGGACTGGAGTTCGGCGAGGGGCAGTTGGGGCAGGTCCACGCCCAATTGCTCGGCCCGCTTCACCGCATGGCCCACGGCCTCGTGGGCGTCCCGGAAGGGCAGGCCCTTCTTCACCAGGTAGTCGGCCAGATCGGTGGCGGTGGCGAAGCCCTGGGTCAGGGCGCTCTTCATCGCTTCCGGCTTGACGGTGATGCCGCCGGCCATGTCGGCGAAGATGCGCAGGGTATCGGTCACCGTATCCACGGCATCGAACAGGGGTTCCTTGTCCTCCTGGTTGTCCTTGTTGTAGGCCAGGGGCTGGGACTTCATCAAGGTGAGGAGGGCGATGAGGTGGCCGTTCACCCGGCCGGTCTTGCCCCGGGCCAGCTCCGGCACGTCCGGGTTCTTCTTCTGGGGCATGATGGAGGAGCCGGTGCAGAAGCGGTCGGCGATCTGGATGAAGCCCACCCGGGGGCTCATCCACATGACCAACTCCTCGGACAGCCGGGAGATATGGGTCATGAGCAGCGCGCAGGCGGCGCAGAATTCGATGGCGAAGTCCCGGTCGGAAACGGCATCCAGGGAGTTCTCGCAGACCCCCTCGAAGCCCAGTTCGGCAGCCACGAATTCCCGGTCGATGGGGTAGGTGGTGCCGGCCAGGGCGGCGGCGCCCAGGGGCAGGCGGTTGGTGCGCTTGCGGCAGTCGGCGAAGCGCTCCGCATCCCTGCCGAACATTTCGAAGTAAGCCAGAACGTGGTGGCCGAAGGTCACCGGCTGGGCCACCTGGAGGTGGGTGAAGCCGGGCATCGGGGTGGCGGCTTCCTTCTCGGCCAGGTCGATGAGGGCGGAGCGGAAGGCCTTGATCAGGGCCAGGATGTCGTCGATGGAGTCCCGCAGGTAGAGGCGGATGTCGGTGGCCACCTGGTCGTTGCGGGAACGGCCGGTGTGCAGCCGCTTGCCGGCGTCGCCCACCAGGGCGGTCAGGCGCTTCTCGATATTGAGGTGCACATCCTCCAGGTCCAGGGACCATTCGAAGGAACCGGATTCGATCTCCTCCCGGACCTGCTTCATGCCCCGCTCGATGTCGGCCAGGTCCTGGGCCGCGATGATGCCCTGCTTGGCCAGCATTTTGGCGTGGGCCAGCGACCCGCGGATGTCCTGGCGCCACATGCGCTGGTCGAAATCCACGGAAGCGGTGTAGCGTTTGACGAGATCGGAAACCGGCTCGGAAAAGCGACCGGCCCAGGTGTATTGGGAAGCGTTGGAAGTCATGCTTTGGCCTAGAATGTCGGGCGGATATCCGCCCCGGGCGAAAAATGGCAAGTATACGGCAAATCCCTTCCACCCACCTTCTGCCGGACTGGCGCAACCTGGGCGTCGTCCTGCGGGTGCTGCTGGCAGTCAACGCCATGGCCCTGGCCGCCGCCCTCGTCCAGGCCGGCTCCCTGGCCGCCTGGCTCCCGTGCTATGTGGAAATGTCTGCCTGGGTCGAGCCTGTTCTCCTGGGCTTCCTGGGGCTCCTGGCCGCGGTACGTGACCTGCTCTGGCGCCTCCCCGATCGTCCCGCCCAAGCCCTGGTGGCCGGGGGCGCCGGCGTGGCGGCGGGGCTGCAATACGATGTCTGGGCCTGGCTCGGCCTGGCCGAACGGGCGCCCCTCGACGTATGGCGGGCGGCCCTCCTGGGGGCCGCCGCGGGCGGAGTGATGCTGGGCTATTTCGAGCTGCGCCTCCGGGCCTTTTCCCCGGCCGTGGCCGAGGCCCGGCTGGCGGCCCTGAATGCCCGCATCCGGCCCCACTTCCTGTTCAATTCCCTCAATACCGTCCTCTCTCTCATCCGGGCCGAGCCCAAGCGGGCCGAGGCGGCCCTGGAATCCCTGGCGGACCTCTTCCGGGCGGCCCTGCGGGACCACCGGGAGCTGGTGTCCCTGGCCGACGAGATCGCCCTCGGCCGCCAGTACCTGGAACTCGAAAAACTGCGCCTCGGGGAACGGCTGCGGGTGGAATGGCAGGTGGAGGAGGTGCCCTTCGACCCTCTGATTCCGCCCCTCATGCTCCAGCCCCTTCTGGAGAACGCGGTTTACCACGGTATCGAGAAGGCGCCGGAGGGAGGGACGGTCAGCATCGCCTTCGCCCGCCGGGGCGACGAGCTGTCCATCGGGATTTCCAACCCCATGCCCCAGGCCGGCCAGGGCACTGCCGGCCACCAGATGGCGGTGGCCAATATTCGCGAACGCCTCGCCCTGTATTACGATCTCGAAGCCCGCCTGGAAGTGGTCCAGGGGGAAGGCAACTACACCGTCCGCATTACCCTGCCATGCCGAACCCGGAAACAGCCCTTCGTATCCTGATCGTCGATGACGAGGCCCCGGCCCGCGCCCGCCTCCGGGAACTGCTGGCGGACATCGAGGCCAGCCTGCCCACCCTCGTGGTGGGCGAAGCGGACAACGGCCTGGCGGCCCTGGCGCGGCTGGAAGAGCAGCCGGTGGACGTGGTGCTGTGCGACATCCGCATGCCCCGCATGGACGGCATCGAACTGGCGGGCCACCTGGGCGGCCTGGAGCAGCCGCCTGCGGTCATCTTTACCACCGCCTACGACAACTACGCCGTCCAGGCCTTCGATCTCAATGCCATCGACTACCTGCTGAAGCCGGTGCGGGCCCAGCGCCTCCTGGCGGCCCTCCAGAAGGTCCGGGCGGCGAGGTCCCCACTGCCGACGGAAACCCTGCCCGCCATCGGCCGGGAAATTCGGGGGGGCGGGCGTGCCCACCTGTCCTGCCACGAACGGGGGAGGCTGCTGCTGGTGCCGGTGGCCGAGGTTCTCTATTTCAAGGCGGACCTCAAGTACGTCACCGCCCGGACCAAGGAGCGGGAGTTCCTGCTGGACGAAGCCTTGACCCACCTGGAAGAAGAATTCGCGGAGCGTTTCATCCGTCTGCATCGGGCCGTGCTGGTGGCCAAGGACGCCCTGGCCGGCTTCGAGCGGGCCGCTGGGGACGACGCCGAGGCCTACGGCTGGGCGCTGCTGCGGGGCGTCCCCGACAAGCTGCCGGTGAGCCGCCGGCAGTGGGGGCTGGCCAAGTCCTTCTCCCGGTCGGGCTGAGACGGTCTCAGCGCCGGCGCCACACCTGCCAGCGTTCCATGCCGGCGAAGACCGGGATGGAATCCTCCACCGGGCAGTCCTCGATTTTTTCGAAACTGGCGGCGAGAAGCTCGTCCAGGTGATCCGGGCTGATGCCGAAGGGCGGGCCCTTGGGTTCGTCCCGGAAGAAGAAATAGCCGGCCAATCGTCCGCCGGAGGGCAGCAGGGCGGCCATGCGCTCGCCCCAGGCGGACCACAGTTTGCGGGGCAGGGCGCAGAGGAAGGCCCGTTCGTAGATCAGGTCCAGGGGGGCTTCCGGCTCGAATTCGAAAAAGTCGGCGCAGACCAGGCGGCCCGGCCAGTTTCCCAGCACCTGCCGGGCGGCGGCGACGGCGACCTCGGAAAAATCCAGGGCGGTCACCGGCCAGCCGAGGCCGGCCAGGTGGGCGGCCTCCCAGGCGCTGCCGCAGCCGGGGATGAGGGTGTTGAGGGGGGCTTCCTGGGTCTGGGCGAAGCGGGCCAGGTCGCCGGGAACCCGGCCGGCGTCCCAGGGGGTCACCCCTTCCCGGAAACGCTTGTCCCAGAAGTCCGGGGTTTCCGGTCGCTGCTCGGGCGGTTTTTCGCTCATGGTTTCTCCTTGTCTTCGAGTCCGGAAACCGACCGGGACGGCCATAAGGGGCATGCTAGAATCCCCTTTTTATCCAGCCTGACCAAAGGCCGCTCCATGTCCGCTCCGTCCCGTATCGTCATTGCTTCCCGCGAATCCCGCCTGGCCATGTGGCAGGCCGAACATGTCCAAGCCCGCCTGTCCGGCCTCAATCCGGGCAGCGAAGTCGCCATTCTAGGCATGACCACCCAGGGGGACCAGATTCTCGACCGGCCCCTCTCCCAGATCGGCGGCAAGGGCCTGTTCATCAAGGAGCTGGAAGTGGCCATGCAGGAAGGCCGCGCCGACCTGGCCGTCCATTCCATGAAGGACGTCCCCATGGTCATGCCGGAAGGCTTCGTCCTGGCCGCCATCTCCGCCCGGGAAAACCCCCGGGATGCCTTCGTCTCCAACAAGTACGCCCAGCTGGACGACCTGCCCCAGGGGGCGGTGGTGGGCACCTCCAGCCTGCGCCGGGAAGCCATCCTGCGGGCCAAGTATCCCCACCTGGAAATCAAGAGCCTGCGCGGCAACCTGGATACCCGCCTGCGCAAGCTGGACGAGGGCCAGTACGATGCCATCATCCTGGCCGCCGCCGGCCTCATCCGCCTGGGCCTGAAGGACCGCATCAAGTCCGTGCTGACCCCCGAGCAGTCCCTGCCGGCCCCCGGCCAGGGCGCCCTGGGCATCGAGATCGTCGACGGCCGGGCCGACATGGCGGCCGTGGTGGCGTCCCTGAACGACCCGGAGACCGCCCATTGCGTCAAGGCCGAGCGCTCCCTGTCCCGGGCCCTGGGCGGCAGTTGCCAGGTTCCCCTGGGCGGCTACGCCATCATCGAAAACGGCCAGCTCTGGCTGCGGGGCTTCGTCGCCACCCCGGACGGCAAGGAAATGGTCAGCGCCGAAGTCCGCGGCAATCCGTCCGACGACGAGGCCCTGGGCCTCAAGCTCGCCGACCTGCTGCTGGCCCAGGGCGCCGGCCCCATCCTCGAAAAGCTGGCCGCCTGCGCGAAGTAATGGCTGCGGCCGGGCCCCTCGCCGGAAGAACCGTCGTCGTCACCCGGCCCCGGGCCCAGTCCCAGGCCCTGGCGGCGGCGATTTCGGATGCCGGCGGGGACGCTCTGGTCTTTCCCCTGCTGGAAATTTCTCCTGCCGATGATCCCGCGCCCCTCGACCGGGCGCTGGAGCATCTTTCCGATTACGCCCTGGCGGTTTTCATCAGCCCCAATGCCGTGGAATACAGCGTTCCCCGGTTGCTGGAGAAGGGCGTCTGGCCGGCCGGCCTGATCCCCGCTGCGGTGGGGCAGGGCACCGTGAAGGCCCTGGCGGCCCACGGCATCGCCGGCTGCGTGGCGCCCACCGAGCGTTTCGATTCCGAAGCCCTGCTCGAACGGCCCGAATTGCAGGCCGACCGGGTGGCCGGCCGGCGCGTCGCCATTTTCCGCGGCGACGGCGGCCGGGAACTGTTGGCCGATACCCTGCGGGCCCGGGGGGCGATGGTGGATTGCATCCCTTGCTACCGCCGCTCCGCCCCGGCGGAAGGGGCCGGTCCCCTGATGGACGCCTGGCGGACGGGGCGCCTCGACGCCATCGCCGTATCCAGCAGCGAGGCGCTGCGCTATCTGGTGGACATGCTCGATGCCGACGGCCGCCGTTTCCTCGACGGGACGCCGGTTTTCGTTCCCCACGAGCGTATCGCCGCCAACGCCAGGGGGCTGGGGTTGGCGCAGGTGGTGCTGACCGCTCCGGCCGATGCGGGCATCATCGCCGGCCTGTGCGCTTATAATTGGCCAAAAAAATGAACGACGCCATGACCGACCCCGACACCCCCTCCGAGATCATCGCCACCCCCGTCCGTGTTCCTCCTCCCGCCTGGCGCAGTCCCTGGCTCATCGTCGCCCTGGCCGCCGTCGGCCTGGCCGGCTGGCAGTGGATGGAAAACCGGCAGACCCAGCAGGAGGTTGCCCACCGCCTGGCCGAGAGCGACGCCGCCGGCAAGGCGGATCGGGATGCCCTGAAGCAGGCCCAGGACCAAATGGCCGCCCTCCAGGCCCGGGTCGGCGGCCTGGAGTCGAAGCAGGCCGAGTTCCAGGGGCAGACCCAGGAACTCCAGAATCTCTACCAGGATATCGCCCGCAGCCGGGACGACGCCCTCGTCCTGGAGGTGGAGCAGGCCATCACCCTGGCCGCCCAGCAGCTCCAGTTGGCCGGCAATGTCCAGGCGGCGATCCTCGCCCTGCAGACGGCGGACGCGAAGCTGGCCCGCGTCGATCGTCCCCAGTTCATCGCCCTCAGGAAAACCCTGGCCAAGGATCTGGATCGCCTGCGGTCCCTGCCTCTTGTCGATGTCCCAGGCCTCAGCCTGCGGCTCGAAAACGCCATCGTCGCGGCGGACAAGCTGCCCCTGGCCATGGAGGGGCGGCCCCGCGCTCCCGAGAAGACCGCTGCCGCCAAGGCCGCGCCGGAAGCGCCCGCGCCCTGGTGGCGCCAGGCCGGGGAGTCGTTCTGGCAGGAAGTGCGCGGCCTGGTCCGCATCCAGCGCTTCGACCGGAGCGAGCCCGTGCTGCTGGCGCCGGAGCAGTCCTTCTTCCTGCGGGAGAATCTCAAGCTGCGGCTCCTCAATGCCCGCTTAGCGCTGTTCGCCCGGGATGCGGTTACCTACCGTACCGAACTGAAGGCCGCACAGGACATGCTGGGCAGCTACTACGACGGCCAGGACAAGACGGTGCAGGCCACCCAGGCCAGCCTGAAGCAGCTCGCCGCCGCCGATCTCGGCGTGGAGCTGCCCAACCTGAACGACAGCTTGGCCGCGTTGCGCGCCCTCAAGGGCGGCAGGGAGAAGAAGTGAGAGCGCTTTTCTGGCTCCTGGCCATCTTCGCCCTGGCGGTGGCGGTCGCCCTCGGGGCGCAGCTCAACGACGGCTATGTGCTCCTGGTCTTCCCGCCCTGGCGCGTGGAGATCAACCTCAACCTCTTCATCGTCGCTGTCGTCCTGCTGTTCGGCGCGTTCTACGCCGTCCTGCGCGGCCTGTCCGTCACCTTCGGGCTGCCCCAGCGGGTGCGGGAATACAAGGAGCGGGTGCGGCAGGACAAGGCCAATGCGGTTTTCCAGGACGCGGTCCGCCTGTTGTTCGAAGGCCGCTTCGGCCAGGCCCTCAAGAAGAGCGTCGAAGCCCACGGGGCCGGCGTCGCGCCCGGGCTGTCGGCCCTGGTCGCCGCCCGCTCGGCCCAGCGCATGCGGGAGCCCCTGAAGCAGCAGGGCTGGCTGGAGCGGGCCAAGATCGACGATCCCCGCACAGAGGCGGCCACCCTCATGCTGGAAGCGGAGATGCTGAACGAGTCCCGCCGCTTCGATGAGGCGGTGGAAGTGCTGAAGAAGCTCCAGGCCAAGCACGGCCGCCACTTGGCCGCCCTGCGCCTGGAACTGCGGGCCCGCCAGGGCTGCGGCGACTGGGCCGAGGTGCTGCGCCTGGCTCGCCAGCTGGAAAAGCGGGATACCCTGCTGCCGGAGCTGGCGGCCGAGATCAAGCTCCAGGCCCATCTCCACAACCTGGAGGGCTGTAGCAGCGATGCCGGGCAGTTGGAGGCCTACCTCAAGGACGTGCCCAAGGCCGAGCGCAACAGCCGCCTGGCGGTGGAAGCCGCCCGCCGTCTGATGGCTCTCGAAGCCAACGAGGAGGCCCAGGCGCTGATCGAGGCCTATCTCGACAGCGACCACGAGGACGACTGGAACGACGATCTGGTGGCCCTTTACGGCAAGCTGGGGGGTGAAGACCTGACCGGCCGCATCGCCAGGGCCGAGAAGTGGCTGAGGCAGCATCCCGAGGATGGCGAGCTGCTGCTTGCCCTGGGCCGGCTGTGCGTGCGGCAGCGCCTGTGGGGCAAGGCCCAGAGCTATCTGGAAGCTTCCCGGTCGGTGCTGGAAAGCCGGGAAGCCCATCTGGAGCTGGCCCGCCTGTTCGACCAGCTGGGCCGGGAAGACGAAGCCAACCGGCTGTACCGGGAAAGCGCCCGGTTCGAAAATATCTGAATCAAGGGGAGGGGATGATGACCACCGTCGATATGCGCAAGATTTACAAGTTCTATCCCCTGGACCAGAAGGTCGATCCGGAGAACCTGCCCACCGGCGGCGATCTTTACTATGAATGCCTGGAGTGCCAGGGAATCGTCAGTTCGGTGACCTTCATCAAGGCGGTTTGCCAGTGCGGCAACCTGGAAGGCAATAAGGGTTCAGTGGTGGTGAAGGACAAGACCCGCGTTACCGTGGTGCGTGGGAAGCTCAAATAAGGAAGCAAGCCGCGAACGTTTCCCGGAGGGTGGGGCGTTCGCGTAGCGGGCGAGGACTGTCTGAGCCCCGCAGGGGCGAGTTTCGCAGCCCGACGGAGCGAATGCCCCGCCCGACGCACGATCAGCCAGCTCTTAAACCCAGTCCTTGGGCAGCAGGAATTCCTCATAAAGCCGCGCTTCCGGCGTGCCGGCTTCCGGTTTCCAGTCGTAGCGCCACTTCACGATGGGCGGCATGGACATCAGGATGGACTCGGTGCGCCCGCCGGATTGGAGCCCGAACAGGGTGCCCCGGTCCCAGACCAAGTTGAATTCCACGTAGCGGCCCCGGCGGTAGGCCTGGAAATCCCGTTCCCGCTCGCCGTAGGGCGTGTTCCGGCGCTTGGCGAGGACCGGCAGGTAGGCCTGGGTAAAGGCATCGCCGACGGCCCGGGTGAGGGCGAAACAACGGTCGAAACCGCCCTCGTTGAGGTCGTCGAAGAAGATGCCGCCGACGCCCCGGGGCTCGTTGCGGTGCTTGAGGAAGAAATACTCGTCGCACCACTGCTTGTACTTGGCGTGCACACCTTCGCCGAAGGGTGCCAGGGCATCCTTGCAGGTCTGGTGGAAGTGGCGCACGTCCTCTTCCTCGGCGTAATAGGGCGTCATGTCCATGCCGCCGCCGAACCACCACACCGGCTCCTCGCCCTCCTTGGTGGCGACGAAGCAGCGCACGTTCATGTGGGCGGTGGGGCAGTAGGGATTCTCCGGGTGCAGCACCAGGGAGACACCGACCGCCTCCCAGGACCGTCCGGCCAGTTGGGGGCGGACTGCGGTGGCGGAGGCGGGGAGCGCCTTGCCTACCACGTCGGAGAAATTGACCCCGCCCCGCTCGAAGAAGTCGCCATCCTCGATAAGGCGGGAGATGCCGCCGCCGCCTTCGGGCCGCTGCCAGGTATCGGTGCGGAAGGACTGGCCGTCGAAGGCTTCCAGCTCGGAGACGATGCGGGACTGAAGGTCCCGGAAGTAAGCCCGGACGGCGGCGCTATCCACTCGTCAGCCCTCGCGCTTCATGGCGCGGTAGCCGATATCCCGGCGCATCTGCATGCCTTCGAAGTGAATCTGGGTGACGACTTCGTAGGCCCGCTTCTGGGCGAGCTTGACGTTCTCGCCCAGGGCGGTAACGCAGAGTACCCGGCCGCCGCTGGTGACCACCTGGCCGTCCTTCTCGGCAGTGCCGGCGTGGAAGACGTGGAAGTCCTCGCCGCCTTCCGGCAGGCCGGTGATGACGTCGCCCTTGCGCGGGGTGTCCGGGTAGTTGGCGGCGGCCAGCACGACGCCCAGAGCGACGCGGCGGTCCCAGGAGGCTTCCACCTGGTCCAGGGTGCCGGCGACGGCGTGCTCCAGAAGGTCCAGGAAGTCGGACTTCAGCCGCATCATGATGGGCTGGGTCTCGGGGTCGCCCATGCGGCAGTTGAATTCCAGGGTCTTCACCGAGCCGTCCTTGCCGACCATCAGGCCGGCGTAGAGGAAGCCGGTGTAGGGAATGCCGTCGGAGGCCATGCCGCGCACGGTGGGCATGATGATTTCCCGCATCACCTTAGCGTGCACCTCGGGGGTAACCACGGGGGCCGGGGAATAGGCGCCCATGCCGCCGGTGTTGGGGCCGGTGTCGCCGTCGCCGATGCGCTTGTGGTCCTGGCTGGAGGCCAGCGGCAGCACATTCTTGCCGTCCACCATGACGATGAAGCTGGCTTCTTCGCCATCCAGGAAATCCTCGATCACCACCCGGGCGCCGGCGTCGCCCAGCTTGTTGCCGGCCAGCATGTCATCGACAGCGGCGTGGGCTTCTTCCAGGTTCATGGCGACCACCACGCCCTTGCCGGCAGCCAGGCCGTCGGCCTTGATGACGATGGGGGCGCCCTGCTTGTCCAGGTAGGCGTGGGCCGCAGCCGCGTCGGTGAAGGTCTCGAAGGCGGCGGTGGGGATGTTGTGGCGGGCCATGAAGCGCTTGGCGAAATCCTTGGAGGATTCCAGCTGGGCGGCTTCCTTGGTGGGGCCGAAGACCTTCAGGCCCCGGGCCCGGAAGATATTGACCACGCCGGCGGCCAGGGGCGCTTCCGGACCGACGACGGTGAGGTGGACTTTTTCCTTCTCGGCGAAATCGGCCAGGGCCACCGGGTCGGTGATATTCACGTTCTCCAGTTCGTGCTCCAGGCCGGTGCCCGCATTGCCCGGGGCGACATAGACTCGTTGCAGGCCGGGGGTCTTGGCCAGCCGCCAGGCCAAGGCATGCTCACGGCCGCCGGAACCGATGACGAGAAGTTTCATGGTGGTTGTTTCCTAGTCGGGGTCGAAGGTGGGCAGGGGGCCGGTGTTTCCCGGCCCTCGCCTGCCCGGTTCGTTATCAGTGCCGGAAGTGGCGGGCTCCAGTAAAGACCATGGCGAGGCCATGTTCGTTCGCTGCGGTGATGACTTCCTCATCCCGCATGGAGCCGCCCGGCTGGATCACCGCGGTGGCGCCGGCTTCGGCCAGCACATCGACGCCGTCCCGGAATGGGAAGAAGGCGTCGGAGGCCACGCAGGAGCCGGCCAGGGACAGGCCGGCGTTCTGGGCCTTGATGGCGGCGATGCGGGTGGAGTCGACACGGCTCATCTGGCCGGCGCCCACGCCCAGGGTCATGCCGCCGCCGCAGAAGACGATGGCGTTGGACTTGACGAACTTGGCGACGCGATAGGCGAAGAGCAGGTCTTCCAGCTGGGCGTCGGTGGGAGCCTTCTTGGTGACGACCTTGAGGTCCGACGGCTGGACGTTGAACATGTCCGGGGTCTGGAGCAGCAGGCCGCCGCCCACACGCTTCATCTCGAAGGCGTGGTAGTTGTTGGCCAGGGGCACTTCCAGGACCCGCAGGTTCTGCTTGGAGGCGAGCAGGGCCTTGGCTTCGGCGGTGAAGGCCGGGGCGATCAGCACTTCGACGAAGTGCTTGCGGTCGTTCATGGCATTGACCACATCCACGCCGACGGTGCCGTTGAAGGCGATGATGCCGCCGAAAGCAGAGGTGGAGTCGGTCTTGAAGGACTTCTCGTAGGCGCCCAGCAGGCTGGCGTCGATGGCCACGCCGCAGGGGTTGGCATGCTTGACGATGACGCAGGCCGGGGCGGTGAAGGTCTTCACGCATTCCCAGGCAGCATCGGAATCGGCGATGTTGTTGTAAGAGAGTTCCTTGCCCTGGAGCTGGACGTAGTTGGCGATGGCGCCCGGGGTGGCGACGGGGTCGCGGTAGAAGGCGGCCTGCTGGTGCGGGTTCTCGCCGTAGCGCAGGGTCTCCACTCGGTCGAAGGCGGTGTGGTAAGCGGCCGGGAATTGCTGGGGCTTGTCCTGCTCGTCCAGGGAAGTCAGCCAGTTGGCGATGGCGGAGTCGTAGCGGGCGGTGTGCACGAAGGCCTTCTTGGCCAGGCCGAAGCGGGTCTCCAGTTTGAGGGCGCCGCTATTGGCCTTCATTTCGTCCAGCAGGGGCTGGTAGTCGGCGGGGTCGGTGACGATGGCCACGCCGGCGTAGTTCTTGGCGGAGGAACGGACCATGGCGGGGCCGCCGATGTCGATATTCTCGATGGCGTCTTCCAGGGTGACGTTGGGCTTGGCGACGGTCTCCCGGAACGGATAGAGGTTCACGCACACCAGGTCGATGGTGGGGATGCCGTGCTTATCGATGGTGTCCATGTGCTCCTTCAGGTCGCGGCGGGCCAGGATGCCGCCGTGGACCTTGGGGTGCAGGGTCTTGACCCGGCCGTCCAGCATTTCCGGGAAGCCGGTGTAGTCGCCGATCTCGGTGACGGCGAGGCCGGCGTCCCGCAGCATCTTGGCGGTGCCGCCGGTGGACAGGAGCTTGACGCCCTGGGCGGCCAGGCCCTGGGCGAATTCGAGGACGCCCCGCTTGTCGGAGACGGAAATCAGCGCTTGTTGGATTTTCATGGTCATCACAGAAGTTGGTATTCGGTCAGTTTCTTGCGCAGGGTGTTGCGGTTGATGCCCAGCATGTCGGCGGCCAGGGTCTGGTTGCCCCCCGCCTTCTCCAGGACCAATTCGAGCATCGGCTTTTCGACGCTCTTCAACACCATGTCATAAATCGCGGCCGGTTTTTCCCCATCCAGGTCGCGGAAATACTGTTCAAGCGCCCCCAAGACGCAGCTTGCTAGATCATTTGGTTGGCTCATGCTGCCAACTCCTCCCCAGGATTGTTGTCTTCGTTGTACTGCAAATGCTCGTTCTGTTGGGCGAGGCCGGAGAAAAAGTCATTCACGGCTTGTCTTTGTAATTCGATGCTCGGCAACTGGTTCATGTGGTGCCGGAAGGCGGCGGAGCCCACCAGGCCCTTGGTGTACCAGGCGATATGCTTCCTTGCGACCCGGAAGCCGGTCTCCAGGCCGTAGAACTCGTACAGGTCTTCCAGGTGTTCCATCAGGATGGCGTGGATTTCGGAGACCTTGGCCGGCTCAAGGTGGGTGCCGGTGTTCAGGTAATGCTCGATTTCCCGGAACAGCCAGGGGCGGCCCTGGGCGGCGCGGCCGATCATGATGCCGTCGGCCTTGGTGACGTCGAGGACGTGCTTGGCCTTTTCCGGGGTGTCGATGTCGCCATTGGCGATGACCGGGATATTCACCAGGGTCTTCACGTAGGCGATGGTGTCGTACTCGGCCTCGCCCCGGTACTGCTGGCAGCGGGTGCGGCCGTGGATGGCGACGGCGCGCACGCCCGCGGATTCGGCGATGCGGGCGATGGTCGGCGCATTCTTGTTGGCCAGGTTCCAGCCGGTGCGGAACTTGAGGGTGACCGGGGTATCCGGCACGGCGGCCACCACGGCGTCCAGGATGCGCCCCACCAGGGCTTCGTCCTGCATCAGGGCGGAGCCGGCCATGACGTTGCACACCTTCTTGGCCGGGCAACCCATGTTGATGTCGATGATCTGGGCGCCATTGGCCACGTTGTGACGGGCGGCGTCGGCCAGCATCTTCGGATCGGCGCCGGCGATCTGGACGGAAATGGGCTCCACTTCCCCTTCGTGGTTGGCCCGGCGCTGGGTCTTGGCGCTGCCGTAGAGGAGCGAATTGGCGGTGACCATCTCGGACACGGCGAGGCCGGCGCCCAGCTTCTTGCACAACTGGCGGAAGGGCCGGTCGGTGACGCCTGCCATGGGGGCTACAAACAGGTTGTTGCGAAGCTTGAAACCGACGAAATCCATGGGTGAACCGGCGCGGGGGAAAAGCAGAGGAAGGGGCGGGATTTTACCCGAGATGGCGCTTAAAAAATAGTCAGGATAATGCTAAGGGCCTGCCCCGAGAGCATCGGGACCTGCCCTAGGGGCGTCAGGGCCAGGCCCGGGCGCCCCAGATCATCCGCTTGGCGATGAAGTGGCGGGCCGGCGGGAAGAGGTCCAGGGCCAGGAGCCCCAGGCCCCGGGCGAGCTTGAGGGGCCCGAAGTCGCTGGAGAAGGCGCGGACGATGCCGTCGGTAAACAGCGCCCCGCCCTGGCGGTCCAGGCGGCGTGCCCGGACGTAGGCGGCCAGGGCGTCGTCGCCCAGGCCCTTGGCAAGGAGCGTCTCGGCCAGTTGCCAGGCATCCCGCAGGCCGAGATTGAAGCCCTGGCCGGAAACCGGGTGCAGGGTCTGGGCGGTGTTGCCGATCCACACCTCCCGGCCGGCGACCAGTTGCTCCCGCATGCGGAGCGCCAGGGGGAAGCGGGCGCGGGGGCCGGCGGCGGTGAAATCCAGGCGGTTGCCGAACTGGGCCTTCAGCGCCGCCAGGAAGCCGGCGTCGTCCAGGGCCATGACCCGGTCGGCCTTGTCCGGCGGCAGGGTGAAGACCACGGAATATTCATCCCCCAGGGGCAGCAGGGCGAGCGGCCCGTCCGGGGTGAAGCGCTCCCAGGCCTGGCGGCCGTGGGCGGGGGAGGGGCGGACCTCGGCGATGACCGCGTGCTGGCGGTAGTCGCTGACCTTGATGCCCGGCTCGTCGGCGGGCGTTCCTTCGGCATGGATAACCAGGGAGGCACGCAGGCTGAGGGATTCCCCCTTGTGCCGCAGGGTGACGGCCAGATGGTCGGGGCCGGGGGCGATGTCCTGCACTTCCGTCTCGTCCAGGATGGCCCCGGCGGGCAGCCGGGCAGCCAGGGCGGCGGCCAGGTCCCGGTAGCGGACCACGTAGCCCAGGGCCTCCAGGCCGTATTCCCGGCGGTCCATGTAGGCGCGGCCGAAGCCGCCCCGGTGGGAAATGTGGATGGTCTCGATGGGGGTGGCGGCCCGGGCGGGCCAGGCTTCGATCTGCTCCAGCAGTTCCCGGGCGCCGTGGGAGAGGGCCAGGGCCCGGGGATCGTCCCGGCGGGCCTCCAGGTGGCGGCGGTCGATGAGGAGCGTCGACCAGGGGCCGCCTTCCAGGGCACGGGCCAGGGTCATGCCCACCGGGCCGGTGCCGATGATGAGGATATCCACCTGCTGCGGGAGATCAGCCACGGGCCATGACCTCCTCGATTTCCGCCACCGTCTTGGGGGCAGTGGTGTAGACCTCGCAGCCGGTTTCGGTCACGGCCACGTCGTCCTCGATGCGGATGCCGATGCCTGCGAGGGCCGGCGGTAGGTCATCGCCGGGGCGGATGTAGAGGCCGGGCTCGACGGTGACCGTCATGCCGGGGACGAGATTCGTCCAGTCGTCGCCGATCTTGTAGTCGCCGGCGTCGTGCACGTCCAGGCCCAGCCAGTGGCCGGTGCGGTGCATGTAGAAGCGCTTGTAGGCACCGCTCTCGATAAGTCCATCCACCTCGCCCTTGAGGAGCTTCAGGTCCACCAGGCCCCGGGTGAGGACCCTCAGGGCGGCGTCGTGGGCTTCCATGAAATGGCGGCCGGGGGCGATGGCGCCGAAGGCGGCCGTCTGGGCGGCCAGGACGATCTCGTACACATCCTTCTGGGCGGCATTGAAGCGGCCGCTCACCGGGAAGCTGCGGGTGATGTCCGCGGCGTAGCCCTCCACCTCGCAGCCGGCGTCGATGAGCACCAGGGTGTTGTCCGACAAGACCTTGTTGTTGGAGACGTAGTGGAGCACGCAGGCATTGGCGCCGCCGGCGACGATGGGGGTGTAGGCGTGGCCGTCGGCGCCCCGGCGGCGGAATTCGTAGGAAAGTTCCGCCTCCAGTTCGTATTCGGCGACGCCGGGGCGGCAGGCGGCCATGGCCCGGGCATGGCCGGCGCTGGCGATGTCGGCAGCCCGGCGCATGGTCTCCAGCTCGTGGGCGTCCTTGACGAGCCGCATGGCATCGAGTTCGGCCCGCAGGTCATGGACCGCCCGGGGGGCGCGCTTGCCAGCCCGGGCCTGGGCGCGGACGGCGTTGAGGGCCGCGGTGATACGGGCATCCCAGGCGCTGTCGTGGCCGATGGAATGCCACAGGGCGGGGCGGTCGGCCAACAGCTCGGGCAGCTTCTTGTCGAACTGGTCGATGGGGTAGGCGGCGTCGAAGCCGAAGGATTCCTTGGCCGCCCTGGGGCCGTAGCGGAAGCCGTCCCAGATTTCCCGCTCCTCGTTCTTTTCCCGGCAGAAGAGGATGGACTTGGGCTTCTTGCCGCCCACCAGGACCAGCACCGCTTCTGGCTCAGGGAAGCCGGTGAGATACCAGAAATAGCTGTCGAAGCGGTAGGGATAGTGGGCGTCCCGGTTGCGGATGGCTTCCGGCGCCGTGGGCACGACGGCCACGCCGTCGCCGATGGTCTTCAAAAGACGCTTCCGGCGGGCCAGGAAGTGAGCGTGGGTCATGACAATTCCCTATCCAGTTCGGCTAGACGTTCCGGGGTTCCTACGTCGACCCAGCGGCCGGCGTGCCGTTCCCCCGTCAGGGTGCCGGCGGCGATGGCGGCGTCCAGCAGTGGCCGCAGCTTGAGGGGCTGGCCCTTGGGGACAGCTGCGAAGAATTCCGGGGAGAAGACGCCGACGCCGGCATAGGTCAGGGTTTCCCCGTTGCCGGCATAGCGGACTTGTTCGCCGTCCAGGCTGAAGTCGCCGCCCTTGTGGTGGGCCGGGTTGGGCACCATGACCAGGTGGGCCGGGCGGTCGGAAAGGCTGCGGGCTCGGTTGAAATCCCAGTCGCAATAGACGTCGCCATTGACCACCAGGAAGGCCTCGTCCCCCAGCAGGGGAAGGGCCTGGGCGATGCCGCCGGCGGTTTCCAGGGCGCCCGGTGGCTCGGGGGAGTAGCGGATGGTGAGTCCCCACTTCGAGCCGTCGCCCAGGGCTACCTCGATCTGCTCGCCCAGGTGGGCGTGGTTGATGACTACGTCCCGGAAGCCGGCGCCGGCCAGCCGTTCCAGGTGCCAGACGATGAGGGGCTTGCCGCCCGCCGTCAGCAGGGGCTTGGGGGTGTGGTCGGTGAGGGGGCGCATGCGTTCGCCGCGCCCCGCCGCCAGGATCATGGCCTTCATCGGATGTCGGGCATCAGAAGGTGTAGCCTACTTCCTCGGACTTGCCCTCCAGGGTGTCCAGGAGGTTGAGGAAGGGCTTCAGGGCGATGTAGCGGCCGGCGGTCTTGCGGGCGTAGGCCAGGAAGCGGGGCAGGTCGGCGATGTAGTTGTCCTTGCCGTCCCGGTACTTGAGGCGGCAGAAGATGCCGAGGACCTTGATGTGGCGCTGCAGGCCCATCAGTTCATAGTCCCGCCAGAATTCTCCGAAGTCGGCCCGCACCGGCAGGCCGGCGGCCCGGGCCTTTTCCCAGTAGCGCACCACCCAGTCGATTTCCCGTTCCTCGTCCCAGGAGATGAAGGCGTCCCGGAAGAGGGAAACCACGTCGTAGGCGATGGGGCCGTAGACGGCGTCCTGGAAGTCGAGGATGCCCGGCACCAGGGTGGCTTCGCTCTCCACCACCATGAGGTTGCGGGGCATGAAGTCGCGATGGACATAAACCTTGGGCTGGGCCAGGGCGGAGTCCAGGAGGAAACGGAAGGTGGATTCCAGGACCTTCTTTTCCTGGTCGGTCAGGGTGTAGCCCAGGTGGCGGCCGACGAACCATTCCGGGAAGAGGTCCAGTTCCCGGCGCAGGAGGGCCTCGTCGTAGGGGGGCAGGACGCCGGGGCGGGAGGCCTGTTGCCAGCGCACCAGCACGTCCAGCACCGGGCGCATCAGGTGGTCGGCCAGGCTGTCGTCGGACTGGAGGGCGGCCAGGTAGCCGATGCGGCCCAGGTCGGAGAGCACCAGGAATCCGTTCTCCAGGTCCTGGTCCAGGATGCGGGGGGCGGCCAGGCCGGCGTCGGCCAGCAGTCCGGCGACCTGGATGAAGGGCCGGCAGTCCTCCTTGTCGGGCGGGGCATCCATCAGGATGCGGGTGCTGCCGTCGGGCAGGGTCAGGCGGAAATAGCGGCGGAAGCTGGCGTCGGCGGAGGCCGGGGCGATGGCTACGGATTGGCCGGGAAAACGCTGGGCCACCCAGTCTTGGAGAAGTTGATCGCGCGACATGAGGTCAATACGGTAAAGAGAATGGCGGTTCGATGTAGAATGCCCGGATTCTAACATCCGCCCTGCTATCGACCGCGGCGCCCAAAGCCCGTTCCTAAAGCCTCCTTACTTCGCATGTCCGGCCTCCACCGCAGACCACTCGCTCTCCTCGTATGCTGTGTTTTCGCCGGAAACCAGGCGGCACAGGCTGCGTCGGACGGCAGCGCCTTCGATTTGCCGGTGGCGGAATTCGGTGAGTCCTGGCTGCCCGAAGCCGGGGATTCCGGTATCGCCCCCATCGTCCTGGCCGCCGACGACTCGTCGCTGCCCCTGCGCATGGAGCGCCGTTTCGATGTGGTGAAGCCCAAGCCGGAGGATAAGCCGCCCACCATTCCGGGCGCGCCGGTGCCGCCGGGCCCGGCCAAGGAGAAGGAAGAGCATCCGGTCTTCATCGTCGCCGACCGGATCGAAGGGCGCACCGAAGAGGTTACCGAGGCCGAGGGCAATGTGGAGGTCCGCAAGCTGGGCAACCAGCTCTACGCCGACAAGGTCTCCTACCACAGCCTGGAAGACGAGGTGGATGCCACCGGCCACGTCCGCCTGGTCCAGAACGAGGACGAGGTGAGCGGTCCCCATCTGCGGATGAAGCTTTCCGAGCAGATCGGCTTTTTCGAGGAGGCCGACTACAAGTTCAAGAAGCAGGTCACCAGCCGTTTCTACCGGCCGGTGACGGCCCTGACCACCGCCGTCGGCACCACCGCCAATACCAGCAGCACGCCCCTCATGATCAGCGTGCCGTCCAGCTACGGT
>JBLNBI010000295.1:0-5010 GCA_050259815.1 Actinomycetota bacterium
CGGTGTCGTTCCACGGGTAGGGCATGACCTGGGAAATGCCGATACCGCGGGCATCAGGGCCCAGTTCCTGGACCAGCTGTTCGGCGCCGACCGGGGAGAGGGTCATGAACATCGGATTCTGGCCGGCCTTGCGCATCGCCCGCACGAACGCGGAAGTGGGCTTGTAGAGGGTGACCATGACCACCGCCTGGGGCGTGGCCTTGGAGATGGATTCCACGGCCTTGGTGACGTCCAGGGAATTGCGCTCCACGGTGCCGACGGCAGAGGGGGCGAGCCCGTATTTCTTGAGGGCGGAGGTGACGCCTTCCAGTCCCGACTTGCCGAAGCCGTCGTTCTGGTAGAAGACGGCAATGCTCTTCAGGCCCAGGGCCACCAACTGATTGATGATGGCCTCGGTCTCATCGGCATAGCTGGCCCGCACGTTGAACATGTAGCGGTTGTTCGGGTTGGCCGTGGGGGCTTGCCGGAGGGTGCCGGCGCCGGAAATGGTGCCGATCAGGGGAACCTTGGCGGGGCCGAAGACGCTGTTCATCGCCTCGGTGGTCGGGCTGGAACCGTAGAAGGCCAGGAGAGAGAAGACTTTCTTGTCTTCGATCAGGGCCTTGGTGTTGGCAACGGCCTTGTCGGTCTCGTAGCCGTCGTCGAGGGCGACAAGCTCAAGCTTGCGGCCGTTCACGCCTCCGGACTTGTTGACCTGGTTGAAATAGGCGGTGATCGCCGTCTTCATGTCCTCGCCGTAGGCACCGTTCGGCCCCGAGAAGGGGGCGGACATGCCGATGGTAATGGCGTTGTCGGTAATGCCGGGATCGGCAGAGGCCGTCCAGCTCAAAAGTGTCAGTAGCCCGGCGGCAGCTACCTGTTTCCAATATGTCATTTTATTTTCCTCCCCTGTTCCTGATGGAACTACGGTCAATTCTAGCAGGCGAAGAATGGCCGGGGAAACTGACATAATGCTTACGCCAAAAGTAACAAGGCGAGCTCGAAAGCTCGCCTTGTCGGGGTCCTGGCTCTACAAGGGTGTTACTGGCCGAAGAACTCCTTCACCTTGTCCATCCAGGACTTGGCCCGGGGATTGTGGGTGGCGTCGTTGTCCTTGCTGATTTCCTCAAGTTCCCGCAGCAGTTCCTTCTGCCGCTCGGTGAGACTCACCGGGGTTTCGACCACCACGTGGCAGAGCAGGTCGCCGTGGGCATGGCTGCGCACGCCCTTGATGCCCTTGCCCCGCAGCCGGAAGATGCGTCCGGATTGGGTTTCGGCCGGGATTTTGATCTTCGCGACGCCATCCAGGGTCGGAATCTCGATATCGCCACCCAGGGCCGCGGTGGTGAAGGAAATGGGCATCTCGCAGTGCAGGTCGTTGTGGTCCCGCTGGAAGACCGGGTGGGCCTTCAGGTGGATCTGCACGTAGAGGTCGCCCGGCGGCCCGCCATTGACTCCGTGTTCGCCTTCCCCGGCCAGACGGATGCGATCGCCCTCGTCCACGCCGGCAGGAATCTTCACCGCCAGGGTCTTGTGCTGCTTGACCCGGCCGGCGCCATGGCAGGTGCCGCAGGGATCCGGAATGAAGCGGCCAGTGCCGTGGCACTTGGGGCAGGTCTGCTGGATGGAGAAGAAGCCCTGCTGCAGGCGGACTTGGCCGGAGCCGCTGCAGGTGGGGCAGGTCTTGGGCTGGGTGCCGGCCTTGGCGCCGCTGCCGTGGCACGATTCGCACACCTCCATGGTGGGGATGCGGATCTTGGTCTCGGTGCCGTGGGCCGCCTGTTCCAGGGAAATTTCGAGGTTGTAGCGCAGGTCGGCGCCCCGGTAGATGTTGGAACGCCCGCCGCCGCCGCCCCGGTGGCCGCCGAAAATTTCGTCGAAGATGCCGCCGAAGGCATCGGCGAAGCCGCCCATGCCGGCGCCGCCGAACCCGCCGCCCATCCCCGCCTGGGGGTCGATGCCGGCGTGGCCGAACTGGTCGTAGGCCGCCCGCTTCTGGCCGTCGGAGAGGATTTCGTAGGCTTCCTTGGCTTCCTTGAATTTCTCCTCGGCCGCCGGATTGTCCGGGTTGCGGTCGGGATGGTGTTTCATGGCCAGCTTGCGGTAGGCCTTCTTGATTTCTTCCTCGCTGGCGTCGCGGTTGAGGCCGAGGATTTCGTAATAGTCGCGTTTGGACATGTTCTACCCGTCAATAGACAAAAGGCACCGAGGACCACCGGGGAAAACCGGCGTCTCGGTGCCGTGAAGCATGGTCAGTTTACTTCTTGTCCTTGACTTCGGTGAACTCGGCGTCGACCACGTCGCCCTCGTCCTTCTTGGCCTGCTGCTGGCCTTGGCCTTCGGCACCGCCGGCTGCACCGGCTTCGGCCTGTTGCTGGGCGTACATCTTCTCGCCCAGCTTCTGGGCGGCCTGGGCCAGGGCTTCGGTCTTGGCGGTGATGGCTTCCTTGTCGCCGGAGCGCAGGGTTTCCTCGACTTCCTTGATGGCGGCCTCGATGGCTTCTTTCTCGCCGGCATCCAGCTTGTCGCCGTACTCGGTGAGGGACTTCTTGACCATGTGCACCATGCCGTCGGCCTGGTTGCGGGCGTCAGCCAGTTCGTGAGCCTTCTTGTCTTCCTCGGCGTGCAGCTCGGCGTCCTTCACCATGCGCTGGATTTCGTCCTCGGAGAGGCCGGAGTTGGCCTTGATGGTGATCTTGTTTTCCTTGCCGGTGGCCTTGTCCTTGGCGGTGACGTGCATGATGCCGTTGGCGTCGATGTCGAAGATGACTTCGATCTGGGGCACGCCACGGGGGGCCGGGGGAATGCCTTCCAGGTTGAACTGGCCCAGGCTCTTGTTGCCGGCGGCGACTTCACGCTCGCCCTGAAGCACATGGATGGTCACGGCGCCCTGGTTGTCGTCGGCGGTGGAGAAGACTTGGCTGGCCTTGGTCGGAATGGTGGTGTTCTTCTGGATCAGCTTGGTCATGATGCCGCCCAGGGTTTCGATGCCCAGGGACAGGGGGGTCACGTCCAGCAGCAGAACGTCCTTCACTTCGCCCTGGAGCACGCCGCCCTGGATGGCAGCGCCGACGGCCACGGCCTCGTCCGGGTTCACGTCCTTGCGGGGATCCTTGCCGAAGAACTCCTTAACCTTCTCCTGGACCTTGGGCATGCGGGTCATGCCGCCCACCAGGATCACGTCGTCGATGTCGCCGATCTTGACGCCGGCATCCTTGAGGGCGGTGGCGCAGGGGGCGATGGTGCGCTCGACCAGTTCGTCCACCAGGGACTCGAACTTGGCGCGGGTGATCTTCAGGGTGAGGTGCTTGGGGCCGGAAGCGTCGGCGGTGATGTAGGGCAGGTTGATTTCGGTCTGCTGGCTGGAGGACAGCTCGATCTTGGCCTTCTCGGCGGCTTCCTTCAGACGCTGCAGGGCCAGCACGTCCTTCTTCAGGTCGACGCCGGACTCCTTCTTGAATTCGTCGATGATGTAGTCGATCAGGCGCTGGTCGAAGTCTTCGCCGCCCAGGAAGGTGTCGCCGTTGGTGGCCAGCACTTCGAACTGCTTCTCGCCATCCACATCGGCGATTTCGATGATGGAGATGTCGAAGGTGCCGCCGCCCAGGTCATAGACGGCGATCTTGCGGTCTTTGCTGCTGGACTTGTCCATGCCGAAGGCGAGGGCCGCGGCGGTGGGCTCGTTGATGATGCGCTTCACTTCCAGGCCGGCGATGCGGCCGGCGTCCTTGGTAGCCTGGCGCTGGCTGTCGTTGAAGTAGGCCGGGACGGTGATGACCGCTTCGGTGACTTCCTCGCCCAGGTAGTCCTCGGCGGTCTTCTTCATCTTGCGCAGCACTTCGGCGGAAACCTGGGGCGGGGCGATCTTCTTGTCGCGCACTTCAACCCAGGCGTCGCCGTTGTCGGCCTTCATGATCTTGTAGGGCATCAGGGCGATGTCCTTCTGCACTTCCTTTTCCTCGAAGCGGCGGCCGATCAGGCGCTTGACCGCGTAGAGGGTGTTCTTGGGGTTGGTGACGGCTTGGCGCTTGGCCGGGGCGCCGCACAGGATTTCGCCGTCTTCGGTGTAACCGACGATGGACGGGGTGGTGCGCGCGCCTTCGGAGTTTTCGATGACCTTAGGCTGGCCGCCTTCCATGATGGCGACGCAGGAGTTGGTGGTGCCGAGGTCGATGCCAATGATCTTGCCCATAGTTAATTCCTTTGCTCAAAAAGCGGTAATTCGGATGTTCCTGAGATGGGGGCTCGCCCCGCTATTTCAATCCTTGCCCTTGGCGACCATCACCAGGGCCGGGCGCAGGACGCGCTCGGCGATCAGGTAGCCCTTTTGCAGGACGGTCACCACGGTGTTGGGTTCCTGGTCAGCCTCGACCATGCCGATGGCCTGGTGCCGGTGGGGGTCGAACTTCTCGCCGGCCGGGTTGATTTCCTTGAGACCGGATTTGTCGAAGGCGGACACCAGTTGCTTCAGGGTCAGTTCGACCCCGGATTGGAGGTTCTCTACGGTCTGTTCCTTGCTGGCCAGGGCGGCTTCCAGGCTGTCCTTCACGGCGAGCAATTCGCCCGCGAATTTCTCGACGGCAAATTTGTGGGCCTTGGCGATGTCTTCCTGGGCGCGGCGGCGCACGTTTTCGGCTTCCGCCTTGGCACGCAGCCAGGCGTCGTGATGCTCGGCGGCCTTCAGTTCCACCTGGCGCAGCTGTTCCTCCAGGCTGGGGAGGGTGTCGACGGATTCGCCGGCGGCAGGCGTTGCCTCGGCGCCGGCCTCAGGGGCGGGCTGTTCTCCCAGCAGGGGTTCCTGGGGTGCTTCTTGGTTGGACATAGGGTGTTCTCCGAAAAAAACTTAGCCCTACATGGGGGCTGGCAATGGGGTTTCAAGCCCTCCGACTACATTTATTTCCAAGGACGGAAATGGAGCGCTAAAAACGAATCGGGGGGGTACGGGGATGTGCCGGCTCCGCCCGACGTTTTTGTGGGGTAGGGGGGCGCGCCCGTGTGACGGCGGCCCCAGGGTTGGCGGCCGGCGGGGCG
>JBLNBI010000296.1:0-6463 GCA_050259815.1 Actinomycetota bacterium
ATGGGCAAGCTCCCCGATCCTGCCCAAATTCCCAATGCCGGCAGCTTTTTTCACAATCCCGTGATTGAAGCTTCTGTGGCCAACATCCTGGCCGAAAAACACCCCGCCCTGCCCCGTTATCCCCAACCCGACGGCCGGGTGAAACTGGCCGCCGGCTGGCTCATCGAGCAAGCGGGCTGGAAGGGGCGGGACCTCGGCCCCGTGGGCATGTACGAGAAACAGGCCCTGGTGCTGGTCAATCGGGGCGGCGCCCGGGGCGACGATGTGAAGCGGACCATGGCCGCGGTCCAGGCCGACGTGTTGGTCCGCTTCGGCGTCCGGCTGACGCCGGAACCCGTGTTCCTTTAACCTGCACCGGGTTATATATTGGGAAGACCTCGGAGGATTCTAAGATGAGCGACCACCCCACCCAACCCCGCGGCACCACCGCCCACACGCCGGACCTCAACTGGAGCCAGGTCCGGGAAACCGTGCTGATGATCGAACTGGCCGCCGTCCAGATCGAGACCGCCATGAAGGACAGCAATTCGTCGGTGGACGTCCTGACCGACTCTTTCACCACCATGGCCGGCTACATGCGGATGATTTCCGAAACCATCCAGACCCTGCCCGACAACGACGAGACCGCCCAGGTAAAGGAAAGCCTGATCGGCACCTCAGGGCATGTGTCCGGCATGGTCCACCAGGCCATCATCGCCTTCCAGTTCTACGACAAGCTGGTGCAGCGCTTGTCCCACGTCGGCCACAGCCTCCACGCCCTCAGCAACCTCGTGGGCGACCAGGGCCGCCTCTACAACCCCCAGGAATGGGTCGGCCTGCAGGAGAAGATTCGCTCCAAGTACTCCATGCGCGAAGAAATCGCCATGTTCGAAGCGGTCATGGGCGGCATGTCCATCCAGGAAGCGGTCAACCGCTGCATGGCCGAAACGAGCCAGAAGACCGACGATATCGAACTCTTCTGACCCGCTCCCCGGTCAGAAATCCTTGGGTGCCTCCCAGATGATGTTGGGGCGCTTGCCCCGGGCGGTACGCTCCAGCATGTCGATGAGAGGCCAGGCCCGGGGGCCGAGGGCAATCGGCTTTTCCTTCTCCTCGCCGCCCTCCTCCTCTTCCTCGTCGGCCCGGGCAGGTGGCGCATCGCCCCGCTCCACGGCGGCCTTCAGGGCCTGGGCGGCCGGCAGCATCTCCTCCGCCGTGAAGGTTCCCCGCGCCGTGCATTCCTTTCCCGCCACCGTCAATAGCAGGTGAGCCAACTCCGCGAACATGATCAGTTCGCCCGTTTCACTCGAAACAAATTTCACCAGCATAAGCCCTCCGATTCTCCTGTTGCGTGTTTGTTGTCAGCGCATTTTCCTTCATGCAGAATGGCACGCGGAGACAAATGGATACCAATATAAATTTTAAGCTGCTGGAGTCGTGCTCTGACCAGCTAGAGCGTCTGGTGCTTGAGGAAGTTCATAAGCGCCACCGCGCCGCCAGCCCGGTCTCGGCCCTCGTCCTGCCCGTCGGACACGCCGAACTGGCCATCGAACTGGCCAAGCTGGGCTGCACCGTCACGGGCATCGACGATGCCCACTTCGAAAACGACTTCAGGGGCCGCGCCCTCGCCGCCGGCAAGGCCGACGAGCTGGCCTTCCAAGCCGGTTCCCTCGACGCCCTGCCCGAGAAGATCGACGGCGCCCCCTTCGACATCGCCTACGTCCGGCGCGGACTGTGCAGCGTACCCTACGCCGACGCCAAGAAGATCGTCCGGCGGCTTCTTTCCCAGCTCAAGATCGGCGGCAAGCTGTTCGTTTCCGTCCTGGGCATGCACTCGGAGCTGGGCGACCATTACGCCGGCGCCGAGAAGCCCGTCGAGGAACGCTTCTGTTCCCTCGATCCCGGCATGGCCCACAAGTACGGAATCCTGCACCCCGTCTGCCTCTACTCCGAGCGGAACCTCTTCATGCTCCTGGTGGAGTCCGGCGGCAGCGTACTGCGCACCTTCACCACCACCCACGGCAACGTCAAGGGAGTGGCCGTCCGGGTCTGATTCCCCGCCGGTTCGGGGGGATGCCGGCAGGCTGGGGTAAAATCGCCCTTCCGACTTACCGGAAGAGTGCCGATGGAACGCGTAGAACAGCTTTTTGAAAAGAACCGCGAGTGGTCCGAGCGTATTCGGGCCGAGGATCCCAGTTTCTTCGACCGCCTGGCGAAGATCCAGAACCCGGAGTACCTGTGGATCGGCTGCTCTGATTCCCGGGTGCCGGCCAACCAGATCACCGGGCTCCTTCCCGGTGAAGTTTTCGTCCATCGCAACGTCGCCAACCAGGTGGTCCATAGCGACCTCAATTGCCTCTCCGTGCTGCAGTTCGCAGTGGACGTGCTGCGGGTCAAGGACATCCTCGTGGTGGGCCACTACGGCTGCGGGGGCGTCAAGGCTGCCCACGAAAACCTGCGCCTGGGCCTGGTGGACAATTGGCTGCGCCACATCCAGGACGTCAAGCAGAAGCACATCGACTTCCTCAATTCCCTGCCCGACCAGCCGACCCGCATCGACCGCCTTTGTGAGCTGAACGTCATCGAGCAGGTCCATAACGTCTGCCACACCACGGTCCTCCAGGAAGCCTGGAACCGGGGCCAGTCGGTCACCGTGCATGGCTGGATTTTCGGCCTGGACGACGGCATCATCCGGGACCTCAAGATTTCCGTCAGCAACGGCCACCAGCATCACGAAATCTACCAGGCTGCGGTGGACGCCCTCCACGCGGCTTCCGCCACGGCCTGACATGCTGCGCATCGGCGTCGACCTTGGCGGCACCAAGATCGAGGTCGTCGCCCTGGCCGAAGACGGCAATGAAGTCCTGCGCCGCCGCATCCCCACTCCCCAGGGCGACTACATGGGCACGGTCATGGCCGTCGCCGGCCTGGTGGAGGCGGCCGAGGATGAATTGGGACGCCGGGGCACCGTGGGCATCGGTATTCCCGGCGCCGAGTCCCTGGCCAGCGGCCTCATCAAGAACGCCAATTCCACCTGCCTCATCGGCAAGCCCCTAAGGCGCGACCTCCAGGCGGTATTGCAGCGGGAAATCCGCCTCATGAACGACGCCAACTGTTTCGCCCTGTCCGAAGCGGTGGATGGGGCCGGTGCCGGGGCCGACGTGGTCTTCGGCATCATCCTGGGGACCGGGGTGGGCGGCGGCATCGTCATCCGGGGTGCCCCCCTGGCCGGCCGCAACGCCATCGCCGGGGAGTGGGGCCACAATCCCCTGCCCCTGCCGGTCGCCGGCGACCTTCCCCTGCCCGCCTGCTACTGCGGCCGGGCCGGCTGCATCGAAACCTACCTGAGCGGCCCTGCCCTGGCCGCCGACCACGCCGCCCATACCGGCCAGCAATTGGACCCGACCGAAATTGATCGCCGCGCCCAGGCGGGCGACGATGCCTGCGAAGCCACCCTCGCCCGGTACGAGGAGCGGCTGGCCCGTTCCTTGGCCTCGGTCATCAACGTCATAGACCCGGACGTGATCGTCGTGGGCGGCGGCCTGTCCAATCTTCAGCGGTTGTACGCCAACGTGCCGCCCCTCCTGGACCGGTACGTTTTCTCAGACCATGTTTCCACCCGTATCCTGCCACCGGCGCACGGGGATTCCTCCGGCGTCCGGGGCGCTGCTTGGCTATGGCACTGATCCCATGATTCCCGTCCAGATTTTCGTCGGTTCCATCACCACACTCCCGGACAGCGGCCGTCCGACGGCGATGTTCAAGCACTTGGTGGAGGGACCACAGGAAATCGGGCCGGAAGGCTTCGTCGGGGACCAGCAGGCGGATCGGCGCGTCCACGGGGGCCCGGAAAAGGCGGTGCATCTCTATCCCGCCGAGCACTACACCCGCCTGGCCGAGAAATTTCCGGAGGCCGCCCAGGCGATGCTCCCCGGCAGCCTGGGGGAAAATCTCTCCACCCGAGGCCTGACCGAGGCGGACGTGTGCATCGGCGACGTCTTCGCCCTGGGTTCCGCCCGCTTGCAGGTCTGCCAGCCCCGCAGTCCATGCTGGAAGATCGACAACCGCTTCGGCGTAGACGGCATCGCCGCATTCATTGCCGAGACCGGATTGACCGGCTGGTACTGGCGTGTGCTGGAGTCGGGGCAGGCGAAAAGCGGCGATACCCTCGCCCTCGTGGAACGCCCCATGGACGGTATTACCCTGGCCGAAGCCATGACCATCTGGAGCAGCCACCGCCCCGCCCTGGACGACCTGGAGCGGATTGCCGCCGCCCCCGGCATCGCCGGCGGCTGGCGCCGCAAGATCCTGGAACGGGCCGACTGGCTGCGCCGCCACGCCGACCAGCCGTAGCCCGCCCCAAGATAGCCGGCGCTACGCCGTCCTTTCGGCCTCGACGGCCAGGTCCACCTGCTGGATGGTGCCCGTGTGCCCGTCCTCGGCCAGGTACAGCCCGGTGGCGCGGATTTCCCCGAGAAGGTTGTTGGCCTTGTCCTTCAGGGAAAAGTCGCTGTCGACGGAACCCAGCCACAGGGCGCCGATGCCTTTGTCCTTCAGGCCGCTCAACTCCTTGTCGTCCTTGCCGCCCTGCCAGAGCTTCAGCTTGGCGAAATCCGGGTCGCCCTCATCCAGCCAGCCGTTGCCGTCCGAGTCGAGTTTGGCGAGTTCGGCAAAGCCTTCCCCGGTGCTGGTGCCGAACAGCTCGCTGCCGTTGTCCACCTTGCCGTTGCCGTTGCGGTCCAGGACCAGGTAGGCGCTGCCGGTACCCAGCCCGGGGACCTTTTCCACCTTGCCGTCGCTGTCCAGGTCGAACTCGTAGCGTTCACTCTTGAGGTCCGCCGCCTTGCCGTCGAAATTGATCACCAGGGGATCGTGGAGGGCCATCTTGCCGGTCTCCTCGTAATTCCGCTCGCAGCTGTAGTCCCGGCACATGTTCACGTTGACGTTGAAGTCGATAGTTTTGCCGTCGGCGGTCTTGATGACGCCGCTGCCCTCCACCTGGGTACGCTCATGTTCCTCGATTTTCTCCCGGACCTGCCACTTCCATTCGACTTCAGCCCCCGGCTGGAAATCGGGAAGCTTCGGCAAATCCTGGCTATCGGCAAGTTCCGGCCGGCATTTCTTGCCATTGACCGCCCCCAGGATGGCATCCACCAAGGACTGGAATAGCCGCATGACCCGCTCCTGTTCACCCTGGGCTTTTTCCTCCTTGCTGGTGTTCGATGCGGCCTGGAGAACGCTGCGGAAGGCAGTCTTTCCGTGGGTTTCGAGCTCATGGCGTGAGTCCCACTCATGCCGGCTGGAAAGGCGGATATCGGATTCCTGGATTCTCATGGCTGGCTCCTTTGCAGTGATTGGGGAGACCTCACTGCAAGCGGTATGCCAGAGGGCTAGAACTCCAGGGGATCGACTTCCAGGTGCCAGCGCAGCTTGGCAGGCGCCTTGATGGCCTCGATGGCTTCCCGCCACCGGGGCAGGAAGGCCTGCAAGGCGGGACGGGACGGCGACTCGGCCAGGAGTTGGCCCCGTTCCAGATTGGCCAGTCGGGAAAGATGCATGGGCACCGGGTCGTAAAGCGCGATGTCCCGGAACTCCTCCGCCACCGGCAATGCCCGGGCTGCGGTCAGGAAGGCGATGGCGTCGGCCATCTCGGGCGCCTCGGCCCGAAGCATGGCCTGGTAGGCATAGGGCGGGAAACCCGCCTGCTCCCGCTCCTTGAGGAGGGTCGCCGCGTAGGAGGGATAGTCGTGGGCCACCAGGGCGCCGTAGAGGGGATGGTCCGGATACTGGGTCTGGATGAGTACCTCGCCCTTCAACTCCGCCCGCCCGGCCCGACCCGCCACCTGCATGAGTTGGGCGAATAGCCGCTCCGGCGCCCGCCAGTCGGCGGCGAAGAGGGCCGAATCGGCCCCCAGGACGCCGACCAGGGTGAGCCTGGGGAAATCGTGCCCCTTGGCCAGCATCTGGGTGCCCACCAGAATGTCCGCCTCGCCGCCATGGATGCGGTCCAGCATGGCCTCCCATTGCTTGCGGCTCTTCACGGAATCCCGGTCCACCCGGACGATACGGGCCTCGGGGAAGCGCTCCTGCAGCCAGGTTTCCAGACGCTGGGTGCCCCGGCCGAAGGGATGGATGTCCTGGTTGCCGCAGGTAGGGCAACCCTTCGGGATGCGGACCTCGAAACCGCAGTGGTGGCAGCGCAGACGTCGGTCGGCCAGGTGCAGCACCAGATTGGCGGCGCAACGCTTGCACCGGGAAATCCAGCCGCAGGCAGGACAGGCCAGAACCGGCGCATAACCCCGGCGGTTGAGGAAGACGAGGCTCTGCTCTCCCCGCTCCAGGCGTTCCTGCACGGCTGCCAATACCGGCTCCGACACCCCTTCCTGGAGGACCATCCGGCGGGTGTCGAGAAGCCGCACCGCCGGCAGGGTGGCCTGGGCATTGGCCCGCTCCTTCAGGGTCTGCATACGGTAGCGCCCCGACC
>JBLNBI010000297.1:0-4091 GCA_050259815.1 Actinomycetota bacterium
CTATGAGATGCGGGCCTCCTGGGAGGACGCGGCGGTGGATCATGGCACCACCACCGAGGGCAGCCTGCGCTACCGGCTTTCCCGCCGGCTGGAGAGCTGGGCCCTGGCCCAGGCCGATGCCGTCATCACCATCTGCGAGGGGCTGCGGGGGGACATCATGTCCCGGGGCGGGGTGGACCACCGCAAGGTGATGGTGGTCCCCAATGCGGTGGATGTGAATTCCTTTTCCTACGACCCGCCGGCCGATCCCGAACTGCGCCGCCGCCTGGGCCTGGAGGGCTGCACCGTGCTGGGATTCGCCGGCTCCTTCTACGCCTACGAGGGGCTCGACCTCCTGCTGGAGGCCTTCGCCCGGCTCTTCCCCCGCCATCCCGAGTTGCGGCTGCTGCTGGTGGGGGGCGGACCCCAGGAAGGCGCCCTCAAGGCCGATGCCCTGCGCTTGGGGCTGGCCGACCAGGTGGTCTTCGCCGGCCGGGTGCCCCACGGCGAGGTGCAGCGTTATTACGGCCAGATCGACGTGCTCTGCTACCCGAGGAAGCCCATCCGCCTCACCGAACTGGTGACGCCCCTGAAGCCCCTGGAAGCCATGGCCCAGGGCAAGCTGATGGTGGCCTCCGACGTGGGCGGGCACCGGGAGCTGATCCGCAACGGCTACAACGGCGTGCTTTTCAAGGCAGGGGATGCCAATGCCCTGGCCGATGCCCTGGAACGCATGCTCGCCGCCCGGGAGAGCTGGGAGCCCATGCGCCGGGCCGGCCGTTTCTTCGTGGAGAAGGAGCGCACCTGGGAGAAGAGCGCCGCCAATTACCGGATCGTCTACCGGAGCCTCCTGCCGGAAGGGCCCCGATCCCTGGTCGGCCTGAGGTAGGCGCGCCATGTGCGGCATCTACGGCATCCTCAATCTCGACGGCCGTCCCTCCGATCCGGCGGTGGTGGCCGCCATGGGCCGGCTCACCCGCCACCGGGGCCCCGACGACGAAGGGTGGCACCAGGACGGCAACTGCATCATCGGCATGCGCCGGCTCTCCATCATCGACCTGACGGGCGGGCACCAGCCCTTCGGGAGTGAAGACGGCCGGGTCTGGCTGGTGTGCAACGGCGAAATCTACAACTTCCGGGAGCTGCGCCGGGAGCTGGAGGCGGCCGGCCATGCCTTCCGCAGCGCCTCGGACTGCGAGGTGGTGCTCCATGCCTATGAGGAGTGGGGCGACCGCTTCGTGCACCGCCTGAACGGCATGTACAACTTCGCCCTCTGGGACGGCCGCCGGCGCCGGCTCCTCATCGGCCGGGACCGGATCGGGGTGAAGCCCCTCTACTGGCGCCTGGACGGCCAGCGCTTCGCCTTCGCCACGGAAGCCAAGGCCCTCCTGGACCTGCCGGGGGCGGCGCCCCAGGTGGACCGGGTGTCCCTGGCCAGCTACCTGAACCTCGGGTACGTGTCGGCGCCCCGGTCCATGTTCGAGGGCATTTCCAAGTTGCCGGCGGCGAGCCTGATGAGTATCGAGGACGGCTTCACCACCATCCAGCGTTACTGGGTCGCCCCGGAGCGGGCGGAGCAGGGGGTTTCCGAACAGGAATGGGTGGAACGCATCCGCACCGGCATCGAGCGATCGGTGCGGATGCAGATGGTTTCCGACGTGCCCATCGGCGCCTTCCTCTCCGGCGGCATCGACTCCTCCGCCGTGGTGGCCGCCATGGCGGCGGTGGCCGACCGGCCGGTGAAGACCTACGCCATCGGCTTCGGCGGTTCGGCGGCGGACAATTTCTACAACGAGCTGCCCTTCGCCCGTCGGGTGGCCGGGCTGTTCGGCACCGAGCATCACGAGATCGTGGTCAAGCCCGACGTGGTGGCGCTGCTGCCCCGGCTCCTCTGGCACCTGGACGAGCCCATCGCCGACACCGCCTTCATCACCACCTACCTGGTGAGCGAATTCGCCCGCCGGGACGTGACGGTGATCCTCTCCGGGGTCGGGGGCGACGAGCTGTTCGGCGGTTACCGGCGCTACCTGGGCAACCACTACGCCCGCCGCTTCGCCCAACTGCCCGGCTTCGTTCGCGGCCTGGCCAAGCAGGCCGGGCGCCTCCTGCCGGCGGACCGCCATTCCAACTGGCTCAATGTCGCCCGGCTGGCCAAGGGCTTCCTGGAAAGCGCCGAACTGTCCTTCGACCAGCGCTACCGGGCCTATCTCCAGATCATGGAGCGGTCCCTGGCGGGCCGGCTCCTGGTGGGGGGCGCCCCGGCGGAGTGGGACCCCCTGGTGGAAGCCTTCGCCGGCAGCCGCCAGGACGACGCCTGCAACCACATGCTGGCGGTGGACATGGCCTCCCAGCTCCCGGACGATCTCCTGCTGCTGACCGACAAGATGAGCATGGCCGTTTCCCTGGAATGCCGGGTGCCGCTCCTGGACCACGAGCTCCTGGAGATGGCGGCCACCATGCCGGAGTCGGTCAAGATCCAGGGCGGCGTCCTCAAGTCGGCCATGAAGAAGGCCCTCGCGGACCGCCTGCCGCCGGACATCCTGCACCGGAAGAAACGGGGTTTCGGCACCCCCATGGGGGCTTGGCTGAAGGGGGAGCTGTCCGTCCTCCTGGAGCAGCTTCTCTCTCCCCAAAGCCTCCTGGCCCGGGGGCTCTTCGACCCGGCGGTGGTGGGACAGCTTCTCGCCGACCACCGGGCCAACCGCCGGGACTACACCGATGCGCTCCTGTCGCTCCTCAATTTCGAGGTCTGGGCGCGCATCTACCTGGACCGCCGCAGCCACACCGAAGTGACCGCCGAACTGCAAGGAATGCTGGCGTGAAAATCCTCTACCTCTGCCACCGCTTTCCCTTTCCACCCAAGCGGGGCGGCAAGATCCGGCCCTTCAACATGATCCGCCACCTCACGGCCCGGGGCCACGAGGTGACGGTCTGCTCCCTGGCCCGCACTCCGGCGGAGGCCAAGGAGGGGGGCGGCATTTCCGCCTACTGCGCCCGCTTCGAGATGGCCACGGTCTGGAACCCGGTCCAGGCCCTGCGCATGGTGGCGCGGCTGCCGGTGCCTACGCCGTCCTCCATGGGCTTCTTCTATTCCCGGGACCTCCAGAAGCGCATCGACGCTCTGCTCCGGGAAGTGACGTTCGATCTCATCTTCGTCCATTGCTCCTCGGTGGCCCAGTACGTGGAGCATGTGAAAGGCATCCCCAAGGTCCTGGATTTCGGGGACATGGATTCGGAAAAGTGGCTTGAATACGCCCGCTACAAGCCTTTCCCCCTGTCCCTGGGCTACTGGCTGGAGGGCAGCAAGATGAAGGCGGCGGAGAAGCGCCTCGCCGCCAAGTTCGACCTGTGCACCGCCACCACCCGGGCCGAGTGGGAAACCCTGCAGAGCTACGGCGCCGCCCGGGCTACCGACTGGTTCGCCAACGGCGTGGATGCCGACTTTTTCAAGCCGGACGGGCAGGGCTACAACCCGGACACCCTGTCCTTCATCGGCCGCATGGACTACTACCCCAACCAGGAGTGCATGTTCCGCTTTTGCCGGGACACCTGGCCCCTGATCCGGGAGCGGCGGCCCCAGGCCCGGCTCCTCATCGTCGGCGCCGACCCCAGTCCGGCGGTCAAGCGCCTGGGGGACCTCCCGGGTGTCACCGTGACCGGCTCGGTGCCGGATGTGCGCCCCTATGTGCTTCAGTCGGCCGCCATGGTCGCGCCCCTGGCCATTGCCCGGGGCACCCAGAACAAGATTCTGGAAGCCATGGCCATGGGCGTGCCGGTGATCACCAGCAGCGTCGCGGCGGGCGGGGTGGATGCGGAGGCGGGCGTGCATCTCAAGGTCGCCGACAGTCCCCAGTCCTTCGCCCGGGCCTGCCTGGACCTGATGGCCCAGCCGGCGGAACGCCGCCGGTTCTCCCGGCTGGGCCGGGAGCGGATGCTGTCCCACCACGACTGGACGGCTTCCATGGCCCGCCTGGACGCCATCCTGGAAAAAGCCCTGGCCCAATTCGGCCGCGGCCAGGGGGCACTGCGCCCAGCTGCGGGCGGCAATCCGGTTTCAAGTAAAGGTGCCGGCTGGTCCTCCCCGGAAGGGCAGGGCCTGTCCGGGACCCGTG
>JBLNBI010000298.1:0-6422 GCA_050259815.1 Actinomycetota bacterium
ATGTCGCCGATCAGCCAGGAGCGGCCGAGGTCCAGGCCGCATTGGGCCGCGGCCCGGAGGAGGAGGCCGGGTCGCGGCTTGCGGCACTGGCAGAGAAAGCCGTAGCGGGGATGGGGGCCGTGGGGGTGGTGGGGGCAGTAGAAGATGCCGTCCAGGGTGGCGCCGAAAATGGCCAGGCGCGCCCGGATGGCTTCCCACACCGGCTCCAGGTCCGCCTCGTCGAAAAGCTGGTGGGCGATGCCCGACTGGTTGCTGACCAGGATGAGGGCGTAACCCGCCTGCTGGAGGCGGCGCAGGGCCGCCCCGGCCTCCCGCCGGAAGCGGATCTTTTTCACATCCACGTTGTAGGGCACGTCGTGGATGAGGGTGCCGTCCTTGTCGATGAAGACGGCCGGCCGCCCCTTGCCCCGGGCGGCCGGGCCGAGGGGAATCCAGCCCCCGCCGGCGTGGCCGGTCGCCATGATCAGGGCCACGAGGTTTCTCCCATGGGCAGGACGCTGATTTCCGGGATGACGCTGTCGCCGGGCATGGAGAGCACGTCCACCACCGCCCGGGCCACCGCCGCCGGCTCCTGGAGCACGGCCGGGTCGATATCCGGGAAGCGCTCCAGCAGGAAGGGGGTGCGCATCCCCCCGGCGATGACGGCGGTCACCTTGATGCCGTGGGGCCGCAGCTCGGCGTGCAGGGCGTGGGAAAAGCCCAGCAGCCCCCACTTGCTGGCGTGGTAGGCCGAGGCGTTGGGCCAAGCCCGGCGGGCGGCGGTGGAGGCGATATTGACGATGTGGCCGGCGCGGCGGGGCTTCATGTGTTCGACGGCAGCCTTGCACATCAAGAACGGCCCCCGCAGGTTGGTGGCGATCACCAGGTCCCACTGGGCGACGGTCAGCTCGTCCACCGGCAGGGTGTAATCCACCCCGGCGTTGTTGATGAGGATGTCCAGGGCGCCGAAACGCTCGATGGCGGCGGCGATGGCCTTCTCCGCCTGGGCAGCGTTGCCCACGTCCAGGGCCACCGGCAGGGCGGCGTGGCCGGCGGCGGCCAGGTTGCCGGCCAGGGCCTCGGCCGTCTCCGTCCGGAGGTCGGCCACCACGATATTGGCCCCGGCCAGGGCCAGGGCTTCGCACAGGGCGGCCCCGAGGCCCCGGCCGCCCCCGGTGACGAGGGCGGTTCGGCCATCCAGGGGATTCTCCGAGCGGGTGCGGTGAATTGAAGTCATGGGATTGATCGCATTCATGTTCTGGCCATCCTGGCTGCGCGGCGCTGGCCGCGGATATTGATCACGGCGGCATAGACCCGGGCCAGCTGCGCCGTCACCCGCCGCCAGGTGAAGGCGGACCGCACCCGCAGGATGCCGGCGCGGCCGAAGGCCCGGGAAAGGGCCGGGTTCTGGTGCAGGCGGGAAAGGCGCTCGGCCAGCTGGATCGGATCGTTGGGCGGCACCAGGTAGCCGGTGACGGAGTCGATCACCGTGTGCCGGATGCCCCCCACCGCCGACCCGACCACCGGGCAGCCGCAGGCCATGGCCTCCAGGGGGGTGATGCCGAAGGGCTCGTACCAGGGAGTGGTGACGAATACGTCGGCCGCGCAGTAGAAGTCCCGGAGCTGGCCCCGGGGGCGCTGGCCGGTGAAGATCACCCGGTCCTGGATGCCTTCTTCTTCGGCGATCCGGGCCAGCCGCCCGATCTCGGGGGTGAGGACCGGGTCGGGGTCCGCCGACTCACCGCCCACCACCAGGAGCCGGGCCTGGATGTGGTGGCTGCGTTCCAGTTCGGCGACGCCCCGGATGACGTTGTCGATGCCTTTCCGGGGCACCAGGCGGCCGAGCTGGAGGACGACGAATTCCTTCTCCCCGATGCCCAGCTGGCTGCGTAGCGGCGAGCGGCCCGGCCCCAGCTCCTCCGGATCGAAGCCGCAGGGCACCAGCTCCACCCGGCGCGGATCGGCGCCGTAGAGGCCGATCACGTCCTCCCGGTCCTGGGGGCACTCGGCGATGATGCGGTCGGCCCGGGCCGCCAGTTCCTCCTCGATGGCCAGGCGCTCGACGGGGAAGGCGTCGGCGTGCCCCTGGTGCATCCGGCGCACCTTGCCCAGGGCGTGGAAGGTCATCACGAAGGGCGTGCCGTAGGCCTTCTTGAGGGCCAGGGCGGCGAGGCCGGACATGAAGAAATTGGCGTGGACCAGGTCGTAGCGGGCCCAGGCCGGGGAGCAGTAATCCACCATCCAGGCCGAAAAGTCGTCCATGTAGGGCAGGAGCGCCTCCTTGGGGACGGGATGGTCCGGCCCGGCGGGGACGTGGATGACGTGAACGTTGTTCTCGAAGCTGGCGATGGGCGGCAGGTCCGGGCTGTCCCGGCGGGTGAAGACATCCACCGTGTGGCCGAAGCGGGCGAGCTGGCGGGCGATCTTGGCGACGTAGACGTTCTGTCCGCCGCTGTCGGCGCCGCCCAGGGTCGCCAGCGGCGAGGCGTGTTCGCTGATGAGGGCGAGTTTCATGGGGTTTGGGCCTCTGTCGCGATAAGCAGTGCTGCCCACCACTGCAATGGCGATGCCCGGTGAGAGCCGTCCGATGCGCGGTGGGAGAAACCCTTCCGCCGTGTAAATTTTTTCCGCCGCCGGAAAAACTTACTTGCCCGAAATGGACTGCCGGAAAAGCACCGAAAACTTGTTCGCCGGTACCCCGTCAAAGCCGGATGATCCGGCGGGTGGCCGGGTCTTCGAAGGCAAGGAGCCGGCTATGAAACGTTTCCACTCGCAGTTGAAAATCGCCCGTCTGGGCAAGGCCTGCCGGCGCCTGTTCCGGTCGGACCCGAAGGCGGGGCAGACCAGCATCTACCAGGAAATGGAGCTGGGTGCCGTGATCGGCTTCTTCTCTTCCAGCCTCATCGCCCTGCATCTGGCCGGGACCCACCTGTCGGCCCTGGTGATGATCCTGGCCTCGTCCCTGGGGCTCTTCCTGGGGGCAGTGATCGGCGCCGTGCTGTGGATCAGCGCCGCCAAGCTGCCGGAGGATGCCGTCCTGGCGCCGGCCCCCGGCCAGGGCCGCTCCCGGGACAAGCCGCGGCGCTAGATCGGCCGGTTGGGGGAAGCGTCCCCATCATCGTCGTCCTGGCCGGCAGGCGTTTCCTTGCGCTTGATCACGCTCACCGCTCCGTCGCTTTCCATGTAGGCCGCCTGGACCTCGGCCAGGTCGGTGATGCCGTGTTCCCGCAGCTTGGCCCAGAGTTCTTCCTCGGTGATGAATTCCCGCCGCAGGTTACGAACCAGCATCTTGCCGTCCCTGATGAGGCAGATCTCCCTGGGCTGCAGCAGCCGGCGCAGGCGGGGGAAGCGCCAGGCGGCCCAGTCGAAGAGCAGGTTCCAGCCCAGGATGGTGGAGATGAGGATGAGCCCGTCGGTGACCGAGCGGTACTCGGCCGCCATGGCGTTCTGGGCGGCGTCGGCCACGATGACCAGGAGGAGCACGTCGGCGATGCCCACGGCCCCCACGTCCCGCTGCAGCACGGTGCGGAAGACCAGGAAGAGGAACCAGTAGACCACGCTGCCCCGGATGACGAGTTCCAGGGGGGCTTCGCCCAGGGCGAACATTCCGTGCCAGTCGACGGCCATCGGCTCCTCCACAAAGCCTCGCCGAGCGCTCCCGTTGCATGTGGGAAGGCCCGGCGAGTGTCCTGCCGGGTGGTGCCGCGACCCCGGCGACGGACACCCGACTCGTTGCAATGGCCGTTCCCGCCCGGGCGGCGGGCATGGGCCTTGCGCCCGGAGAACGGCGTTGCCCCAGCCTCTCGCCAGGAGTCATCCATGTCCCAGAACAGCCTCCCTCCCCAGCACCAGGACCGCCAGCCGGGCCACGAGACCGAAATGAGCCCACCCCCCGAGTCCTTCGCCCGCAACTACGTGGGGGCCGGCCGCCTGCAGGGCAAGGTGGCCCTGGTCACCGGCGGCGACAGCGGCATCGGCCGTTCCGTCGCCATCAGCTTCGCCAAGGAGGGCGCCGACGTAGCCATCGCCTTCCTGGAGGAATGCGAGGACGCCCGGGACACCCGCAAGGCCATCGAGGCCTGCGGCCGGCGCTGCGTCTCCATCGCCGTGGACCTGGCCCTGGAAGAGGGCTGCAAGTCCCTGGTGGCCGAGGTGATCGCCCAGTTGGGCCGCCTGGACGTGCTGGTTAACAACGCCGCCGAGCAGCATCCCCAGGAGAGCATCACGGATATTTCGGCGGAGCAGCTGGAGCGCACCTTCCGCACCAACATCTTCGCCATGTTCCACCTGGTCAAGGCGGCCCTGTCCCATCTGCAACCGGGCGCCCGCATCATCAACACCACCTCGGTCACCGCCTACGCCGGCAGCCCCCAGCTCCTGGACTACTCCGCCACCAAGGGGGCCATCGTGAGCTTCACCCGCTCCCTGGCCCTTGCCCTGGCGGACCAGGGCATCCTGGTCAATGGCGTGGCGCCGGGGCCCATCTGGACGCCCCTGGTCCCGTCCACCTTCGATCCCGACCACGTCGCCCACTTCGGCGAGAACACGCCCCTCAAACGCGCCGGCCAGCCGGACGAGGTGGCGCCCTGCTACGTCTTCCTGGCCACCGAGGGCGCCTCGTACATGAGCGGCCAGGTCCTGCACCCCAACGGCGGGCGCATCGTGAACGGCTGATGCGGGGTGCTTACCCCGGAGGATGACGGCCGGGAACCCAGACGGGGGGCGGGAACCGTCCCATTCAGCACCCTGTCAGAACGGTAATTCTTGCATCCCCCAGGTAATAAGTTCAGTTGGCGGGCCGCTTCCGGGCCGCGTCGACCATAGGGAAACCCATGCCCCAGGTGCTGATTGTCGACGACGATCCCGAAACCATCGAATGGCTGACCGAGTTCGTCAAGGCGGAAGGCTTCACCACCGCCACCGCCGACTCCCTGCGGGCGGCCCGCATCCACTTGACCCGCTCGGCGCCGGAAGTCGTCCTCACCGACCTCCTGCTGCCCGACGGCCAGGGCACCGAGATCCTGGCGGACCTCCAGTCCCGGGATTCGACCCAGGTGGTGGTCATCACCGGCCACGCCAGCGTGGAAAGCGCCATCGACGCCCTGCGGGCGGGGGCCGCCGACTATCTGGTCAAGCCCATCGAGCTGGAAAGGCTGCGGGGCATCCTCCAGCGCATCCCCAAGCCCCAGCACTTCCGCGAGGAAATCGGGGAGCTGCGGGAGGAATTGAGAAAGCTCGGGCGCTTCGGCCATTTCCGGGGCAGTTCCCCGGTCATGCACAAGCTCTACGACCAGATTTCCCGGGTGGCCCCCACCTCGGCCACGGTGCTCCTCGTCGGCGAGAGCGGCACCGGCAAGGAGGTGGCGGCCCAGACCATCCACGACCTGTCCCGAAGGAAGCGCCAGCCCTACCTGCCGGTGAACTGCGGCGCCATCTCCCCCCAGATCATGGAGAGCGAGCTCTTCGGCCACGAAAAGGGCAGCTTCACCGGCGCCGACCGCCAGCACCGGGGCTTCTTCGAGCAGGCCCACCGGGGCACCCTGTTCCTGGACGAGATCACCGAAATGCGGGCCGACCTCCAGGTCAAGCTCCTCCGGGTCCTGGAGACGGGCACCTTCATGCGGGTGGGCAGCAACGAGCCCCTGACCGCCGACGTGCGCCTCATCGCCGCCACCAACCGTTCCCCCGAAAAGGCGGTGGCCGAGGGCAAGCTGCGGGAAGACCTCTACCACCGCCTCAACGTCTTCCCCATCCAGATGCCGCCGCTCCGGGAGCGGGGCACCGACCTGGAATTCCTCGCCCAGCACTTCCTGGACGAGCTGAACAAGGATGAGGGCACCCACAAGCACTTCTCCCCCGCCGCCATCGCCGCCCTCTACGCCCACAACTGGCCGGGTAACGTGCGGGAGCTGAAGAACTACGTGCAGCGGGCCTTCATTCTCTCCGACGACGTCATCGACCTGGAACTGGCGCCGGAAACCTTCGTCCAGAGCAACCCGGGCTCCATCCTCACGGTGCGCATCGGCAGCACCCTGGAGGACGTGAACCGGCGGCTCATCGAGGCCACCCTCCAGGAGTGCGGCAACGTCAAAAGGAAGGCCGCCGAAATACTCGGCATCAGCCTGAAGACCCTCTACAACCGCCTGGCCGTCTACCACGCCGGCAAGGTGGACCTGGACGAGGGCGAGGACCTGGACGAGGAGGGGGGCATGGACGGCACCGAATACGACGGCCGCTCGGAAGAGCGCCTGCCGCCCTGATGGAGCGACCATGAAGCGCAAGACGGAACGCCCCAACCCGCCGGGGGCCGGCAACCTCCACCACGCCGCCCGGGATTTCCCCGGCGCCTAGGACCGGGAGGACACCAGCCTCAAGCGCACCGAGGGGGAAACCGACCTGCGGGAGCCATACGAGCGGGACGAGGCCCCCGATCCCCTGGACAC
>JBLNBI010000299.1:0-20211 GCA_050259815.1 Actinomycetota bacterium
GTCCATCATGGTGGCGACCGGCAAGGCGGCCACCCAGGGTGTGCTGTTCCGCGACGCCGCCGCCATCGAGCACCTGCGAAAGGTCGACACCCTTATCGTGGACAAGACCGGCACCCTTACCGAGGGGCGTCCCTCTTTCGAGAGGGCCGTGGCAGCCCCCGGGGAGGACCGGGCCGAAGTCCTGCGCCTGGCCGCCAGCCTCGACCAGGGCAGCGAGCATCCCCTGGCCGACGCCATTGTCCGGGCCGCCCGGGAACGGGGCTTGGTCCTGGAAAAGCCCGAGCAATTCGAATCCTCCAGCGGCATCGGGGTACGCGGTACCGTGGCCGGCACCCGCCTGGCGCTGGGTAACACCGCCTTGATGGCCCAGGAAGGCATCCAGGTGGATTCGCTCCGCCATGAAGCCGAAGCCCTTCGCCAGGATGGGGCCAGCGTCATCTACCTGGCTGCCGGCGGCAGATTCAAGGGGCTGCTGGCGGTGTCGGACCCCGTCAAGGAAAGTACGCCGGAAGCCCTGGCCACCCTTCGCCAAGCCGGCCTGCGGGTGGTGATGGCCACCGGCGACGGGCTCACCACGGCCCAGGCCGTGGGAAAGCGCCTGGGGATAGACGAGGTTCACGGCGAGGTGAAGCCCGTCGACAAGCTCACCCTGGTGGAGCGGCTCCAGAAGGAGGGCCGGGTGGTGGCCATGGCCGGGGATGGCATCAACGACGCGCCGGCGCTCGCCAAGGCCGATGTGGGGATCGCCATGGGCACCGGCACCGACGTCGCCATGAGCAGCGCCCAGATCACCCTGGTGAAAGGCGACCTGCGGGGCATCGCCCGGGCTCGGCTGCTGTCGGTGGCTACCGTCCGGAACATGCGCCAGAACCTCGGCTTCGCCTTCATCTATAACGCCATCGGCGTCCCCATTGCGGCGGGCGTGCTTTACCCGGCCTTCGGCCTGGTGCTGTCGCCGATCATCGCGGCCCTGGCCATGAGCCTTTCGTCGGCGAGCGTGGTTGGCAACGCCCTGCGGCTACGGGACATCGGGTAGTGCCATTGGGCTTCAAGGTGGCCGGGTGTGATACCTTCCGGCCTCCTAAATTTCTACGAGCAATTTCCATGGCCAAGTATCCGCGCTCCCGCCGCCTTCGCAAGAAACTCCACCTCGATGAATTCCAGGAATTGGGGTTCGACGTTGAGGCGGTGCTCAAGGAACCCTTGGTCGGCAATGCCGAAGAAGCGCTGCTGATCGCCTTTATCGAGGGAGTCATCGAGCCGCGGGGCCTCATCTATGGCGGCGGCCTGTCCTGCGGATACGTCTGCCGAGCGGGCGGCAGCTCTGCGACCGACGAAGACCGTGCTGCCGTGCGGGATTGGTTCCAGGCCCGGGGGGAATTCGCCGCCGTGACGGTTCAGGAGCTGTCCGACGCCTGGTATGCCAGCCTGACTGCTTGACCAGCAGTCACAAGGTTCTGACCCAAAGCACGCCGAGGTCGTAGCCCGTAGCTTGCTGTCCCCGCGGGACAAGGCCTGCGATGGCGAACTCCTGGCGTTGCGTGTCCCGTCTCACCGGCTTCATGTAGCGGTTGCCGGTGCCGCAAACCAGGCTGGCCACGAAAGGTGCATTGGGGACTGCTCCTTGCCGGTGAACCACGGCAATCTCACCATTGGCCAATTTGACGAAGGTGCCCGGCGGGAACACCCCGAGTGCCTTGGTGAGCGCCCCCGCGAAGGTCGCGCAGGGTCGGGGCCCTTCCTGGGCAATGAGGGCCCGAAGTGCCTGGGGGGGCGTCAAAGCCTTTCTGTCGCCCCGGGGCGATACCAGGGCTCCGAAGACGTCCGCGACCCGGACCAGTTGCCCCACCTCGCCCGGCTGTTTGAGAGCGCCGGGATAGCCGGTGCCGCCGAAGAGCTCATGGTGTTCCTGCACTGACTGGAGCCATAGGGGATCGTCCACGCCGGCCTCGCGCAGCATGTCCGCGGCGATCTCCGGATGCCCCCGCAGCACGTCCTGTTGCTTCGGGTTCAGGGCCTCGGTCTGGGTCACAAGCTTGTTCTGCAGATCGAGCATCGCGGCGTTCATGGAGAGGGCCGCACAGACGGCGCTCGTGCGCTTTTCCGCCGGCCAGCCGAGGACCGTACCGGTGAGATCGCAGAGTATGGCTGTGAACAGGCTGTGGCGGATGGAATAGCTTTCGTCATTGTCCAGCAGGCATCCGGCAATAGCACCCTCGGGATCCCTGGCGGTCAGCTCCTGGATCGCCGCAGCGATTTCCTTGATCTGCAAGACTGCGCCCGGATCGGCACCAATGCTGCGCAGGGCACGGTTCAGACGCTTCTTGAGGGACTCCTCCAGCAGGAAGGGATCGTGTTTTCTGGCCTCTGGAGGAGACGCCGAGCCCGAATTCGAAAAGTGGGCCTGGAAAGTTGCGATATCCACATAGATTCCCCGGGCCAGCAAGGTCTCAAGCTGAGAATCGCTCGAGATCACAAATCCGGCGGAAAGCAGAAGATGGCCGTCCTCATCAAAGGTATCCCCCGGCAGAGGAAGACCTACCTTGACATGGCTGGTTGTCAGGCGCTGCCTATCTGTGCCCATGGGGCCCCCCTTTGGCTTTGGTCAAGTCAGCGAGCTGCGGTGACCTGAAATTATTGTGTTTATGTATTCATTACATAGGGTTGCACAATTTCAAAGGCAGTACAACAGGATGAGAAGTCCCATTGCGTGGGCTTCAGGCCGCCGCGCCTGGCAGCGGCAGCACCGTCCGATCCACCACCCTGCGCAGCACGAAGCTGGTATGCACCCCCGTCACCCCGGTGATGCGGGTGATCCGGTTGAGGAGCAGTTCCTGGTAGGCGTCCATGTCCCGCACTACCACCTTGAGCTGGTAGTCCGACTGCTGGCCGGTGATGAGCAGGCATTCCAGCACCTCGGGGATGGCGGCGATGGCGCTCTCCAGATTGGCGAAGCGCTCCGGGGTGTGCTGGTCCATGGAAATGCCGATCAGGGCCATGAGGGTGAGGCCCAGCTTCTTGGCGTCCAGGAGCGCCCGGTAGCCTGTGATAAGGCCGGCTTCCTCCAGGGCCCGCACCCGGCGCAGGCAGGGGGAAGGGGAAAGGCCGATGCGGTCGGCCAGGTCCTGGTTGCTGATGCGTCCGTCGGCCTGGAGGACTTCCAGAATTTGGCGGTCGTAACGGTCCATTTCCATAGTGGATTTCCCGGGTTGTTGTTCGTTGGGAATAATATTTTCACGAATCGTATATAACGGCAATTAAATTGCTTAATAGGCGGGATTCAGTGGCAAGAACGCAAGCACCTGCCGCCGACATTTCTCTAACATTGCGCTATCGGAAATCGACTTCAGGAGCGCATCATGTTGCAGAACCCGTCCGGCAAGTACCAGGCTTTCGCCCCGGTACAGCTCACCGACCGCCAGTGGCCCAACCGGGTGATCGCCACCCCGCCCATCTGGATGAGCACCGACCTGCGGGACGGCAACCAGTCCCTCTTCGAGCCCATGAACGGCGAGAAGAAGATGCGCATGTTCAAGACCCTCTGCCAGATCGGCTTCAAGGAAATCGAGGTGGCATTCCCTTCCGCCTCCCAGACCGATTTCGATTTCGTGCGCAGCTTGATCGAGGACGGCCATATCCCCGGGGACGTGACCATCGAGGTCCTTACCCAGGCCCGGGAGCATTTGATCCGCCGCACCATGGAGTCCATCAAGGGCGCCCGCCGGGCCATCGTCCATGTCTATAACGCCACCTCCAAGCCCTTCCGGGAAATCGTCTTCGGCATGAGCAAGGCCGAGGTGGTGGCCATGGCGGTGGATGCGGTCAAGCTCGTCCGGGAGTTGGCCGAGCAGATGCCCGAGACCGAAGTGGTCCTCGAATACAGCCCGGAGACCTTCACCGCCACCGAACTCGATTTCGCCCTCGAGGTGTGCGATGCCGTCACCGCAGCCTGGGGCGCCACCCCGGAGAAGAAGGTCATCCTCAACCTCCCGACCACGGTGGAGGTGGCGACGCCCAATGTCTATGCCGACCAGATCGAGTGGATGCACCGCAACCTCGCCCGCCGGGACAGCGTGATCTTGAGCCTCCATCCCCACAACGACCGGGGCACGGCCGTCGCCGCAGCCGAGTTGGGGATGATGGCCGGTGCCGACCGGGTGGAGGGCTGCCTCTTCGGCAACGGCGAGCGCACCGGCAACGTGGATATCGTCACCCTTGCCCTCAACATGTACACCCAGGGCGTCAATCCGGGGCTCGACTTCTCGGACATCAACGCCGTCGCCCGCACCGTCGAGCACTGCAACCAGTTGCCCATCCACCCGCGCCATCCGTACGTGGGGGATCTCGTCTTCACGGCCTTCTCCGGCTCCCACCAGGACGCCATCAAGAAGGGATTCGCCGCTCAAAAGGCCGGCGAGCCGTGGAACGTGCCCTATTTGCCCATCGATCCCGCCGACGTCGGCCGCAGCTACGACTCCGTGATCCGGGTGAATAGCCAGTCCGGAAAGGGGGGCATCGCCTACCTCATGGAGACCGAGTACGGGGTGGTCATGCCCCGCCGCTTGCAGGTGGAGTTTTCCGGGGTGGTCCAGCAATACACCGACGCCCACGGCAGCGAGGTGAGCGCCGCCGATATCTGGCGCCTCTTCTCCGACACCTACCTCGAATCGGCGGCGCCGGTGCGCTACCGGGAGCACCATCTCTTCGAGCATGGCAAGGCCCAGGGCATCCGGCTCTCGGTGGATATCGGCGGCACGTCCCACCTCCTCACCGGGGAGGGCAACGGCCCCATCGACGCCGCCATCCACGCCTTGCGGGGCGCCGGCATCCAGGTCCAGGTGCGCAGCTACGAGGAACGCTCCATGGCCCCCAGCGCCGACGGCGGGGACGCCAAGGCCTGCGCCTTCGTGGAAATCGCCGCCGACGGCCGGGAGTTCTATGGGGTCGGGATGGACGGCAACATCGTCACCGCGTCCTTGAAGGCCATCGTCAGCGGCGTGAACCGCTGCGGCGTCGCGGTGGACGACCGGGCGAGCGCCTGACCCGGGTTCAGGAAGAAGGGGCCTCGGCCTTCTCCTCTTCGGGGGCGGGGTCGAGGCCCCAATCGCCATAGAGGTACCAGTCGTCGCCGAGCAATTCGGCCGGATGCTGGGTCCGTCCGGAACCGTTGCCGCAGCCCAGGGAATCGGCCGGGCAATACTTGTCGCAGCCCCAGCAGATGCGCTCGGGGTGCTTGGGGTGCAGGGGAAACCGCTTTGCCACGATAGTGCTTCCGTGGAGGTGAATATGGTTGAGTATTTTACTCGGCTATTAGGGCGGGAAATTGATTCGCCTCAAACCGGCGTCAGGCCCCGCGCTTCCACCAGCGCCGTTTGCGTTTTGGCGGCGGCTCGAATGCCGTGAACCAGGAGGCGTAGTCCTCGTCGTTCGGAATGAGCTTGTCCGCCCTGGCCTTGGCGAAGTCCACCGCATAGACCCGGGGCGGCTCTCCTCTCAGCAATTTCCTCAGCCTGTCCGAGATGCCTCGGCCGTAGTCGCGGAGATCGAGGCACAGCAATTGGGCGAAGAAGATGGCGTCGTCAGTGAGTGTAGTTATTCCGGATACCGTATCGCCATATTCCCGATTCCCCTGGCTTCCCGGGCCGGGAAGGCCCAGGTACATGGTGGCCAGGTCGGTACCGGGCGGCAGGCGCCGCGCCCGGAAGTCCCCGATGAGTTCGTTGTGCCTGTCCACCGCCTTGCCCAGATGGCGTAGGGCTTCGGTCAGGGAAGCGGCCAGGTTGAGGGGGCGTCCGGTGGCCGAAATCTTGCCGAACAGCAGGTCCTGGACCATCTGGGTAGGGATCGACACGGCGGGGATGCTGCGCAGTTCCGCCTGGATGGGGTAGGGCGTATTCCCCTGGATCTGGCCGGTGACGCGCTTGGCCGCGTAGTCCTGGTAGCGGCTGTGCTCGGCCTGGTAAGTGGCATTGAGGGGCTGGACGTGCCGGGTCTTGAGGGCGAGCAGGGTATTGACGATTTCGAAGGTCAGGGCGGTCGCCGCGTTCACGCTGCGAAGCTCGACCAGGAGTTCCTCCCTCCGCTTGCCCCGCTCGGCAATCCGCTGGGCCATGTAGGCCCCCGCGAAGGCCCCGGCCAGGGCGCCCAGGAGGGACGTGGTGAAAGGGGCGTTGCCCAACGCCTGGATATCTTCCCAGGAGAACAGCAGCTCGTACCCGTTGAAGAATTCCGCCAGGGGGGCAAGGAAGGCATGAAACTCGTCAGGCTCAGGATTCATGGTGCTCGCGAGATGGTTGCGGATGAGAGTTTCGTGTCCTGGCGCCCTTGGCTAGTTCTTCTGTATGCCGCCGGTCAGTTTCCCGAAGAGCGCCTCGAATTCCGCCGGTTTCAGTATGACTTCGCCAATGATCTCGTCCGGCGGCGACGAGCTTGGATGCCGTTCCGCCAGGACGGCAGCCTCCCGGTTGACCCGGGAAATCAGTTCCGCCCTGAATATCTCATCCCGGGACAACCCGAGGTCGAGGCCCGGCACAAGGCTGGCGCCGTTCTCCAGCAGGAACCGGGTGGTCGCCAGATGCCCTCCCCGGACGGCCAGGCGCAGCGGGGCTCCCGCTCCTTCGCTATTGGCGCAATCGACATCCGCTCCCCGCCGCAGCAGTTCCTGGATGATCCGGTTATGCCCCCGGAAGGCGGCCATTCTGAGGGGCAGCCCCGGGAAGCCGTGCACGTCGGGTTCTTCGACATTGGCACCGTTTTCGAGGGAGGCCATGACGGCTTGCAGATTGCCTTGATCGATTGCGGAGAGGAGCGCGCTTGCCATGATTTGGACGGCCAAAAATCATCCTTGTGCCGCCCCGCGGTCCCGGATGGAGCGCATAAAACGGCCTAGGTCCATGACGAGCAACTATCATGCCGCCCGACTGAAACACCTTTTCTCCGTATTTTTGGTCCCGGGCTTCTCAAATACTGGAATGGTCGGCTATTCCAGAGGTGTTTCGTCTCGCTAATGGGAAAGTCCATTAGCCAGGGTTCCTGACGGATTTCGTCGGCGCTTTCAGCATAGCTTGGAAATATGATTTGCCATGCGGTCCAAGGGCGCGTATTGTGCACCGCAGCGATTTCCAAGTAGTGTTGTTGTCTTGTTGGTTTAGTACCCGTAGTCCTGCGGCTCCATTCCCCCATTCGTACCTCGCCCTCTTGATCTCGCCCCATCCCCGGGGCCCGGCCCCGTCATTTTTCGGAGATTCAAGATATGGCAACAGGTAGCGTCAAGTGGTTTAACGATTCCAAAGGTTTTGGCTTCATCACCCCTGACGATGGTGGCGAAGACCTTTTCGCCCACTTCTCGGCAATTCAATCCCACGGCTTCAAGACCCTGGCCGAAGGCCAACGGGTCAGTTTCGACGTGACGAACGGAGCCAAGGGCAAGCAGGCGAGCAACATCCAGATCGCCTGATTTTTCGAGGCGCCTGCATTCCAAGTGCTGGGTGCCTCCCCCAAGGGGGCGGAACGAATCGGCCCCCCGTGTTTCCCTCATCGAAGTCCCCAAGGCCCGCAACCCTATAGCGAGGCCGACTACTGCCCCAAGGACCCGGCGACGCCGATTCCCAGGCAGACTCTAAAAAGAACGAATGAATCTAGAACAACAAAGAGCCAAGGCTCAAAAACTCTGTGCCGACTCAAGCATCACCGTCCTGCCCTATGGAAACGCGTGGTGGCTGCTCGGCCATGGCATCAATCAGGTGATCGGCGAATTGGCTGGATTGTCGAAGTCCGACCTCTGTCGATTCGCAGTGACGCAGCGCTAGGAAGCACCATCCGATGGCGCTCCTCGTGGCGCCTAACCTCTGGCTGCGAACAGCCAGCGACTTATTGCAGCAAGGAAAAGAGCATGGCAAACGCGATCCAAAGGACCGAACTCAAGGCGTACTACTACACCCCCGTGCATTGCCCGTTCTGCGGCACCCGGGTCATGGGGGCGGATCCCCTGGACGAGACGCGGATTACGGCTTGTCCCCATACCCTGTTCATTGCCCACGACATGGCCTTCGAGTATCGCTCGGAGCGCTTTGACAACAACCTCTGCCTCAACGGCCTGACTGACAAAGAGGTCGAGGAGCGGTGGCTGCGGGAGGAGGGCGGGGTCGACGGTCTCACCGATCAGGTGACTTTGGCGGACGCCATCAAGGTCGCCGCCTATGAACCGGCTCCGTCTCCCTACGGCTCCTACTACGGGTTCGCTCCCATCGAATGACCATGGCGGTACAAGAGAGGCGAAAATCCGCCATCGCGGCGGCCGTGCAGTTGCCTACCGTAAGCGATGCCGAATTCGAAGCGTCCCTCACCGAATTGCGCGAACTGGCCAAGACCCTCGGCTTCGACGTGGTCCAGACGTTTATCCAGAAACGCGCCGGCTTCGATGCTTCGGCCTATTTGGGCGTCGGCAAGCGGGACGAGATAAGCTGCTTCGTCGCCGGTTTAGCCGAGTCCGACGGGCCGATCGACGCCATCTTCGTGGACCACGAGATTTCGCCCTCCCAGGCACGCAACCTCGAAAAGGACGTGGGCTGTGAGGTCATGGACCGCACCATGGTCATCCTCGAAATCTTCCATCGCAATGCCCGCTCCCGCGCCGCCCGCGCCCAGGTGGAGATCGCGCGCCTCGGCTACATGGCTCCCCGCCTGCGGGAAGCCGCCAAGCTTGCCGGGCCCCAGGGGCGGCAGCGCAGCGGGGTCGGCGGCCGGGGGGCCGGCGAGTCCCATACCGAGATGGACCGCCGGAAAATCCGTGACCGGATCGCCGAACTCCAACTGGAAATCGTCGCCATGGAGGCGGAGCGCAAGACGCAACGGGCACGGCGCCAGGAGCGCCAGGGCCTTGCGGGCGTGGCGCTGGTCGGCTACACCAATGCCGGCAAGTCCACCCTGATGCGCGCCCTCACCGGCAGCGAGGTGCTGGTGGCGAACAAGCTCTTCGCCACCCTCGACACCACCGTGCGCACCCTTTATCCCGAAAGCGTGCCCCGGGTGCTGGTCAGCGACACGGTCGGGTTCATCAAGAACCTGCCTCACGGATTGGTGGCGTCGTTCAAATCGACCCTGGACGAGGCCCTCGATGCCTCCCTGCTGCTCCATGTCATCGATGCGAGCGATCCCGGCTTCGAGCGCCAGCTGCAAGTGACCGACGAGGTCCTAGAGGAGATCGGCGCCCATACCGTGCCACGGCTGCGCATTTTCAACAAGATCGACCACGTCGGCGACGCAGCGGCGCAAGCCGAGCGGGAAGCCGCGTTACGGGCCCAGTACCCCGACTGCATCGTCATGAGTGCCCGGCGTCCCGCGGACGTGGCGGCGCTGCACCGGACGATTGTCGCCTTCTTCCAGGCGGACCTGGTGGAGGCGGAGATTTTCCTGCCCTGGTCCGCCCAGCAATTGCGGGGCGAGATTTTCGGCTGCTGCGAGGTTATCGAAGAGCGGGCGGAGCCCGAAGGGGCCTTCTTCCGCATCCGGGGCGACGCCCAGACCGTGAAAAGCCTGTGCGACCAGCTGGAGCAGCCGACGCCATCGGCCGCTTAGCGCTTCCAGCGCAGCATGTTGAGATAGAGGGACTCCACCTGGCTTCGTGCCCAGGGCGTACGGCGCAGGAATTTCAAGCTGGAAGCGATGCTGGGGTCGCTGTTGAAGCAGCGGATATTGATTTGCCGACCCAGGTCGTCCCATCCGTAGAAGGCCACCAATTCCTTCACGATGGTTTCCAGAGTCACCCCATGGAGGGGATTGTTGGGCTGAAGTTCTTTCGTCATGGGCCCAATGGTAATCGATACCCGCCGCAATGGCGGCCGGTTCAGCGGGGAGTGGCGTCGGCAGATTCCAGCACGTCGGCCGCCGGCAATTCCAGGAAGAAGGTGGCGCCCCGGCCCGGCTGGCTTTCCGCCCAGACCTTCCCGCCCTGGCGCTCCATGGCGCGCTTCACCAGGGCCAGTCCGACGCCGGTTCCCTCGTACTCGCTGTAGGTGTGGAGCCGCCGGAAGATCTCGAAAATCCGGTCGTGGTACACCATGTCGAAGCCGATGCCGTTGTCCCGGACCCAGAGCCGGTAGTTTTCCCCCATTCGGACGCCGCCGATTTCCACCGTCGGCGGGGAGGACTGGGCGGAGTACTTGAGGGCGTTTTCGACCAGGTTCCCCAGGGCCTGGTGGAGGGCGTGGAAATCCCCCATGACGGAGCCGGGCTCCAGGGCAAGGCGCACGTCCGCCCCGGCGTCGCGGATATCGTCCCCCTTTTCCTGAAGGACGACCCGGACCAGATCGCCAACGCTGACCGGCTGCGGTTCCAGATTCTGCTGGGCAACCCGGGCATGGCTCAGGAGATCGTCCACCAGATGGCTGAGGCGAAGGGCGTTCTGGCTGATGAAATCCAGGAAGATCAGGCCGTCGCCGTCCAGGCGATCCCGGTAGTTCTTTTCCAGCAGCCGGCTGAAGCTGCTGATGCGGCCCAGGGGGCCCTTGAGGTCGTGGGAGGTGGCGAAGGTGAAGCCTTCCAGCTCCCGGTTGACCGCCATCAGTTCGGCGGTACGTTCCCTGACCCGGTTCTCCAGGTCGGCGTTGAGCCGCTCCACTTCCAGCTCCGCCTCCTTGCGCTCCGTGATGTCCTGGGCGGTGCCCCGGAGGCTGTAGTACCGGTGGCCGGGGGTAGGAACCCGCTCGCCCCGGACTGCCAGCCAGATGGTCCGGCCATCGGCCCGGCAGGCTTGCAGTTCCATATGGTAGCTGACGCCATGCAGGACGCACTGGAGATTGGCGGATCGTATCCTTTGCCAGTCCTCCTCGGAGAACACGGTTCCGCGCTGCTCGGCAAACTTGGGGACGGTGGTCCTGCCGAGGAGGCGCAGAAGTTCTGCCGTCCCCATGGTTTCCCCGGTGACGGCATCCCAGAACCAGTTTCCCATGCGGCCAAGGCGCTGGGCTTCCAGAAGTTCCGCCCGGCTGGCGGCAAGCGCCTCCTGGGAAGTCTTCAGATCATGGATGTCGGCAAGCACTCCCAGCCAGCGGCTTACCGTCCCATCCGGTCCCAGGATGGGAGTTCCCCGGGACTTGAACCAGCGGTAGGTACCGTCGTTGCGGCGCAGGCGATATTCGGCATGGAAGCGGCGGCGCAGGGTGAGGGCGTTGTGCCACGCCTGGAGAGTCCCTTCCCGGTCCTCGGGATGGATGGCGTCAATCCATCCCCAATCCAATTGGGATTCCGAGGTGGTGCCGGTGTAGACGTACCAGGCGTTGCTGATGAAATTGACTTCGCCCGCCTCCGTGGCAGTCCATACGGTGCCCGGGAGGGTGGCGATGAGCTGGCGCAGGCTGCTCTCGCTGTCCTGGAGGGCGCGGTTGGCGGCCTCCAGGGCGGCGGTGCGCTCCTCCAGGAGCCCCGTCGCCTTGCCCACCGCCTCGGACAGTTCCCGCTGCCGTCGCCTGGCCTGGAGCAGCAGGAGGAACAGGACCACCACCAGGGTGGCGACCAGCCCGTTCCGGGCGAGAGTCCGGATTTCCTCCTCGCTGAACATGACGACTTTCTGGCCGGACCAGCGGTCCAGGATGCGGTCGATGGTGCCGTCCTTCTTCAATTCGGTCAGGGCCAGGTTGATGTCCACCAGGGAGGGATCGCCACGGCGCAGGGCGATGGCTCCCTCCACCGAGAAGGCAGGGGTAGGCAGCGGTATTACCCCCCGGATACCGAGGTTGCGCAGGACGTATTCCCCGGTCCAGGTATTGGCCACGAAGGCGTCGATGTCTCCCCGCAGTACCCGGCGGATGCCCTCGGCCGTGTCCGGCGCCAGGAACAGGGGAATGTCCGGGGAGTGTTGCTCGAAATACCTGCGGGGCAGGCCGCCGGCGGTGACGCCGATGCGCCGCCGGGCGAGGGGGAAGTCGGTGAAGGAAGCCGAGTCACCGGTGCGTACAAAGAAGTTGAAGCTGAAGGGGTAAAGGGACTGGGAAAAATCGTAGATCGCCTCCCGTTCCGGGGTCCGTCCCAGGATGGTCAGGGCGTCCCCCTTGCCTTCTCGGAATTCCGCCTGGGCCCTGGGCCAGTCCATGAGCCGGAATTCCACCGGGCGCCCCAGCTTTTTTCCGATAGCCTGCCAAAGGTCCACATTGATGCCCTTCGGCTGCCCGTCCTCCATGAACTCGTAGGGCGGTAGCTGCTCGTCGCCATAGACGATCAGGACCCGGGCTGCGGCCGAAAGGGGCAGGGCAAGCAGCAAGGCGAGCCAGGCGGCCAGGAAGGGACGGGAGATGACGGTGATGGGGCGGCCTCGTTGTTTTCCCCGTCGCCGTCCCGGGGAATTCCCCGGGCGGCGGCAGGATGTTGTCCTGGCATTATGCAGCCAAATGACAATCGAACTGCTTACAACCGCCGGAAGTACAGGCCCGGCCGCAAAAAAGCCGCCCGGGAATACCGGGCGGCCGAGGGAGGAGAGGGGGGAGTGGGCTTACTTGACGGAGATCTGGTCGAAGATGCCGCCGTCGGCGAAGTGGGTCTTCTGGGCCTTCTGCCAGCCGCCGAAGACCTCGTCGACGGTGAAGAGCTTCACATTGGCGAACTGCTTGGCGTACTGGGCGGCGACCTTCTTGTCGGTGGGGCGGTAGTAGTTCTTGGCGGCGATCTCCTGGCCGGCCGGGGAATAGAGGTAGTTGAGGTACTCGGTGGCCACCTTGCGGGTGCCCTTCTTGTCCACCACCTTGTCCACCACGGCCACCGGCGGCTCGGCCAGGACCGAGACGGAGGGGGTGACGATGTCGAACTTGTCCGGCCCCAGCTCCTTCACCGCCAGGTAAGCCTCGTTCTCCCAGGCGATGAGCACGTCGCCGATGCCCCGCTCGGTGAAGGTGGTGGTGGCGCCCCGGGCGCCGGAATCGAGCACCTTCACATTGGCGTAGAGCTTCTTCACGAAGTCCTGGGCGGTGGCGTCACTGCCGCCGGGCAGGCGCTTGGCGTAGCCCCAGGCGGCCAGGTAGTTCCAGCGGGCCCCGCCGGAGGTCTTGGGGTTGGGGGTGATGACCTGCACCCCGGGCTTCACCAGGTCGCCCCAGTCCTTGAGGCCCTTGGGGTTCCCCTTCCGGACCAGGAAGACGATGGTGGAAGTGTAGGGGGAGGCGTTGTGGGGCAGCTTCTTCTGCCAGTCGGGGGCCACCAGGCCCTTCTCGGCGATGGCGTCGATGTCGTAGGCCAAGGCCAGGGTGACCACGTCGGCGTCCAGGCCGTCGATGACCGAGCGGGCCTGCTTGCCGGAGCCGCCGTGGGAGGCGTTGATGGTGACGGTCTCGCCGGTCTTGGCCTTCCAGTGCTTGGCGAAGGCGGCGTCGAAGTCCTGGTAGAGCTCCCGGGTGGGATCGTAGGAGACGTTGAGGAGATTGACGTCGGCCAGGGCGTGGCCGAACAGCCCCAGGGTCAGGGCGGCGGCCAGGAGGGTTTTCTTCATGGGATGGGCTCCGAATGGGTGATTGACACCGCCAATCTAGGGAAAACCCACCGCCGGCAGAACGACGAATTCCTTATGTCGATATAAGGTCTGGCCGGCGCAAAAAAAACCCGGGCTTTCACCCGGGGAAGCTTCGACGCGAGGATTGGTGCGGATTACTTGGCGGCGGGGGCGGCCGGCTCCACCTTGGCTTCGGCCTTGGCGGGCTTCTTGGCGTGGTGCTTCACCTTGACCGGCTTGGCGCTCTCGACTTTCGCCTCGGCCTTGGCCGGTTCGGCGGCCTTGGGGGCTTCCACCTTCTTCTCGGCCGCGGCCGGGGCAGGCGCTACCTTGGCGGCGGGGGCGGCCGGGGTGGCGGGAGTCGCCGGGGCGGCGCCCTGGGCGAAGGAGGCGGTGGCAAAGCCGGCGGCGATGGCGAGGGCGATGATCTTGTTCAGCATTTCGAATCTCCTTGAGCAGGTTGGTTATCCATCCGGGCTGCGAAATTGCAGTCCTTGCTGCCAATAACGCGGCCCCTCCGCAGGGCGATGTCAGGGCTTCTGTATGCCTGTGTATCCATGTGTGACCGACTTGTTTCGCCCGGTTTCGGGGAGCCAAGGTTTGGGGAGCCGGCCCTTCGTTCCATGCGAGTGGAAAGCGGGATTGAAGTCGGCGACAATCCGGGCTCAAACCCCTGCCCCGTGTCCAACCCAGCAGAGATAAATCCGTGTCTCAGCGTCAATTTTTTCCCGCCGGCGAAAGTCCGGCCGCCTTCACTTCTCGCTGGCCCCTTTTCTGGATCGTTGCCCTGAGTTTCGCCCTCATGGCCGGCTGGCTCATTCCTCCGGGTACCCAGGTCTTTTCCAATCCCCTGGACTACCTGCCTTGGCATACCGGCCTGGAGTTCGCGTCCGTGGCGGTTTTTGCCATGGTCGTCGCCCTGGGGTGGAATCTGCGGGATTCCGCGCGCAACAATCATATGGTTCTGGTCGCCGCAGCCTTTCTCTACGCGGGCCTGGCGGACTTCGCCCACATCCTGTCCTTCCGGGGCATGCCCGACTGGGTTACTCCCTCCGGTCCGGAAAAAGCCATCAATTTTGCCCTGGCGGAGCGCCTGGGGCTGCTGCCGGGACTCCTCGGCGTGGCGCTCCTGCCCCCGGGCCATTGGTCCCGGTTGCGCTGCCTTGCCGCCCTGGCGGCCGGTTTGGCGGCTGCGGCCCTGGTGTGGTGGCTGGGCCTCTGGCACCCCGACTGGCCTCCCCGCATCTTCGTTCCGGGGGAGGGGCTGACCGCCTTCAAGGTGGCAGCGGAATACATCCTGTCGACCGCCTATTTCGGGGTGGCGCTGCTCCTCTATCGGCGTGCCCAGCGGGAGGATTCCGGCATCCACAAGTGGCTGGCCGCGGCGGCCTGGATTCAGGCCCTGGCCGGCCTCTGCTTCACCCTTTACGCGGACGTGACCGACATCCTCAATATCCTGGGGCATTTCTACAAGACCGTGGCCGCCTGGATCATCTACCGGGCCCTGTTCGCCGCGGGGGTGCAGGCCCCCTTCCGTGCCCTCAAGGAGGAAGAGGCCCGCCTGGAACAGCTGGTGGGCGAGCGGACGGGAGAATTGCAGCAGATCCTGCTCCAATCCCGGAAGCTCACCGAATCCCTGCAGGTCAGCGAGGATCGGCTGCGCCTGGCCCTGAGGGCAGCGCGGATGAATATCTTCGAATACGACCCGGCTACCGATCTGGCCCATCGGGAGGGTTACATCAACGAGGTGCTCTGCCTGCCGTCGGAAACCTCCGGAGCGGATTTCATGGCCCATCTCCATCCCGAGGACCGGCCACGCTTCATGGCCCTTTGCGAGGGGCTGTGCCGGGAGCGGCCCAATTACGTCTTCGACTACCGCTTCCGCCTCGCCGACGGCTCCTACCGTTGGCTGGCGGACCATGCAGAGGCCCTGTTCGACGCCGATGGCAAGATGGTGCGTCTCCTGGGGGTTTGTTGCGACATTTCCGAGCGCAAGCGGAATGAAATGGAAATCCAGCGCCTCAACGCCGACCTGGAGCGCCGGGTGGCGGAGAGAACCGCCCAACTCCAGGCCTCCAACAAGGAATTGCAGAGCTTCACCTATGCCGCTTCCCATGACATGAAGGGGCCCCTGGGGCGGATCAACGCCTTCAGCTCCCTCCTGGAAAAGCACTTTGGGGAGTTGTTGACCGGGGACAGCCGTATGTTCCTGGACATCATCCGACGCAATGCCACCCGCCTGACGGTCCTGATCGACGACCTCCTTGCCCATGCCCGGATGGACCAGCGGGCCCTGGACGTCCAGCCGGTGGACCTTGCCGCCGCCGTCCAAAGCATCCTGAACGAGAAGGAGGATGACCTCCGGGAGACGGGCGCCGCGGTGAAGGTCAGCCTGCCGGCCATGCCGGTGCGGGTCAGCGCCCATCCCCACGGGCTTTCCCAGGTGCTGCGCAATCTGGTGGAGAACGCCCTCAAGTATTCCGCCGGTGCCACGCCGCCCTCCATCGAGGTGGGCGCCGACGTTGAGGGAGGCAACTGCCGGATCTGGGTTCGGGACAACGGCATCGGCTTCGACATGGATTACCACGACAGCATTTTCGAAATCTTCCGCCGGCTCCACACCTACGAGGAATTCGCCGGCAGCGGCGTCGGCCTCGCCATCGTCAGGAAGGCAGTGGATCGCATGGGCGGCCGGGTCTGGGCCGAGAGTTCCCCCGGCCGGGGCGCCATCTTCTTCGTGGAACTGCCCGTCTGGGCGGAGGCCGCCGCCGCGGAAGCAGTGCCCGCCTGAGGGGCTTCCCGAATAACCCTGTGAACCTCGGGCTTTTTCGCCCCATCTAACCGGCTTTGCGGAACGAGGAGCTGAGATGGCGGCGATTGTGCGGATCGACGATCAGGTCGTCGAAGTGGAGGATTTCCTCCGGACCCTGAAGCTCACCGGCCAGTTCGAGGGCCTCCTGGAGCAGTTGGTCCGGGACAAGCTCACCGTGCAGGCGGCCAAGAAGCACGGCGTCACCCTGTCCGCCGACGAAATCCAGGAGCGGGCCGACCAGTTCCGCCGAATCCGGGGCCTGCACCGGGCCGCCGACATGAACCACTACCTGGACGCCCTCGGCGTCAGCCTGGACGAGTTCGAGGAATTCATCGTGGACAGCCTCTACCAGGAAAAAATGATGGAAGAGGTGTGCAACGACCGGGCGGTGGAGGAGTATTTCCAGCTCAATTCCCCCCGCTTCGACAGCATCGAGGTGAGCCACATCGTCCTGGACAACGAGGGGGCCGCCAAGGAGATGCTGTCCATCCTTGAGGAGGACCCGGAGAGCTTCGCGGCCATGGCCCGGGAGCATTCCGTGGCCGACACCCGGGAGGAGGGCGGGCGCATCGGCAAGGTGCTGCGCGGGTCGCTGCGTACCGACGTCGAAGCCAAAGTGTTCAACGCCAATGTCGGCGACCTCCTGGGGCCGTTCCCCGCCGCCGACCAGTCCTTCTATGAAATCTTCGCGGTGGACGCCAAGCATCCCGCCAAGCTGGACGAGGATACGGCCACTGAGGTGCGGCGCCTCCTGCGGGAGGACTGGCTGGCGGCCCGTTCCCAGGAACACATCATCGAGGCCTGCTAGGCCATGAACGCCCCCCCGGAAAAGCCGGCCCTGGCCGACTTCCTGGCGTCCGTCGAAATCCTTTCCCCCTTTTCCCGGGAGGAACTGGAGGAACTGGCCGGGGAGGCCGAATCCCGCTTCTACTCCTTCGGGGAAACCGTCTGCAACGCCGAGGAGCCGGCGGACGGGCTCTACGTCATCAAGTCCGGCTCGGTGCGGGTGTTCACCGACGAGCAGGGCAAGGAAATCAGCATGGGGGTCCGGAAGGAGAAGGAAACCTTCGCCGAGATCGCCATGCTCCGGGATTACCGGCACGAATCCTCGGTGCGGGCGTCCCTGAAGACGGAGCTGATCTTCATCCCCCGCCAGGCCATCGTCCCGGTCATCGCCCGCAACCCGGCGGCGCTTTCCTTCGTCACCAACTACGTGGCCATCGCCTCGGCGGGAGGCTTCGTCACCCGGCTTTTCGACCTGAAGGGCAAGCTGAACAAGGCCGAGCTGGAGGAATTCGTGAGGAGCGTCGGGGTGAAGCGGGTCGGCGCCGGCAAGGAAATCCTCAAGCAGGACAGCCGGGACGACCGCCGCCTCTACGTGGTCCGCCAGGGGGAGGTGCGGATCGTGCGGAACGAGGAGGGGGCCGAATATCCCCTCGCCACCCTGCGCCAGGGGGAAATCTTCGGCGAGAAGGCCTGCCTGATGCGCCAGGAGCAGACGGCCTCGGCGGTAGCCGCCACCGACACGACTCTGCTGGTGATCCCGGAAAAGGTGGTGCACCAGATCCTGGAGGCCAATCCCAAGCTGCGGGAGGTGCTGGAGGAGCGCATCCATTTCGCCGAGCGGGAGCTGCAGCGCCAGAAGAAGCTGGCCGAGCGGCACCGGGCGCCCGTCACCCTGGACCTGGAGTCGAAACCCGGCTTCGGGGAGAAGGTGCTCCGCCGCTTCCCCCTGGTGGAGCAGGCCGAGGAGATGGATTGCGGGGCGGCGTGCCTGGCCATGATCTGCCGCCACTACGGCATTTCCATGACCCTGGGGAAGCTGCGGGAGCTGGCCAACGTCACCACCCAGGGCGCCACCCTGGATAGCCTGGCCCGGGCCGGTGAATCCCTGGGCTTCACCACCCGGGGGGTGCAATGCACCTTCGAGGCCCTGCTGGGCTTCGAGCTGCCCTTCATCGTCCATTGGGAGGGCTATCACTACGTCATCGTCTATGGGGTTTCCCAGGAGAAGGTGTGGGTCGCTGACCCGGCCGTCGGCTTCCGGGACATGGCCATCGAAGAATTCGAGAAGGGCTGGAGCGGCACCTGCCTGCTGTTCTCCCCCGGCGAGCACCTGGTCCAGCTGGCGGCCTCACGCTCGCCCTGGGTGCGCTTCGTGGGGTATCTCAGGCCCTACAGGAAGATCCTCCTGCACCTCTTCATGGCCACCTTCGTCATCCAGGTGCTGGGGCTGGTGCCGCCGGTGATCATCCAGAACATCCTGGACGGGGTGGTGGTGCACCAGAACGTCAGCCTGCTGCACCTCCTCATCGTCGGGCTGGTGATTTCCAGCGTCTTCTCCCAGGTGATGGCCAGCATCCGGGCCTTCCTGGCGAACTTCATGGTGCGCAACATGGATTTCTCCATGATGTCCCACTTCTTCAAGCACACCCTGTCATTGCCGTTTTCCTTCTTCGCCAAGCGCAAGACCGGGGACATCTATGCCCGCTTCCAGGAGAACCAGACCATCCGGGCCTTCCTCACCGAATCCACGGTGACCACGGTGCTGAACCTGCTGATGATCTTCATCTACTTCACCATCATGTTCATCTACAACGTGAGGCTGACCCTGGTGCTCATCGCTTTCGTCATCCCCATCCTGGCGCTCACGGTGGTGGTGACCCCCAAGGTGAAGAACTACGCCCGGGAGGTGTTCAACGCCGGCACCGACGCCCAGGCCTTCCTGATGGAGGCCCTGGGGGGCGTGGAGACGGTGAAGGGCATGGGCATCGAGCGGCCGGTGCGCTTGAAGTGGGAGAAGAAATACGCCAAGGCCCTGGAGGTCCAGTACCGGGCCCACAGCTTCAACATCCTGGTGGGGCTGGGGAGCCAGATGCTCAACGTCGCCACCACCGTCGCCATCCTTTGGGTGGGGGCGAGCCTGGTGCTGTCCCACGAGCTGACCATCGGCCAGCTCATGGCCTTCAACGCCCTCATGGGCAGCGTCATGGCGCCCCTCATGGGGCTGGTGGGCCTGTGGAGCCTCCTGAACGATGCCGGGGTGGCCATGGAGCGACTGGGGGACGTGCTGGATATGGAGCCGGAGCAGAAGCCCCAGGACCTGGCCTCCCGGGTGCTGCTCCCCGACCTCCAGGGGGACATCCGCCTGGAGAACGTCTATTTTCGCTACGGCGGCGAGGACACGCCCTACGTCCTGGAGAACATCAGCCTGAATATCCGGCCCGGGGAACTGGTGGCCGTGGTGGGCAGGAGCGGCTCCGGCAAGACCACGCTGGCCAAGCTCCTGGTGGGCTTCTACCCGCCCAGCGAGGGCCATATCTTCGTGGACGGCTACGATATGGGCCTCATCGACAAGGAGTACTACCGGGCCCAGGTGGGCTACGTGATGCAGAGCAACCTGCTCTTCTCCGGGACCATCGCCGAGAACATCGCCTCCGGCGACGAGAGCCCCGACCGGCGGCGTATCGAGGAAGTGGCCAAGATGGCGGACGCCCACGCCTTCATCAGCAAGCTGCCCCTCAGATACGAGCAGGTAGTCGGCGAGCGGGGCGTGGGGCTGTCGGGCGGCCAGATCCAGCGCCTGTGCATTGCCCGGGCCCTCTACCACGACCCGCGGCTCCTGGTTTTCGACGAGGCGACTTCCGCCCTGGATACCCAGTCCGAGAGCAATATCATCGCCAGCATGGGCGAAATCCTGAAGGGGCGCACCGCGGTCATCATCGCCCACCGCCTGTCCACCATCATGCGGGCCGACAAGATCCTGGTGCTCTACGAGGGAGCGATTGTCGAGCAGGGGCGCCACGAGGAACTGGTGGACCGCAAGGGCATGTACTACCAGCTGGTCCAGAAGCAATTGAGTTCGGCATGAAGATCCTCGACCACGACGTTCCCCCCGCCGGTTCCGCCATTTCCTACGCCGGGC
>JBLNBI010000300.1:0-4688 GCA_050259815.1 Actinomycetota bacterium
GATGAGCCTGCTCGGCAAGCCGCAGGCCTTTCTGCAGGATGCGCCCGGCGGACTTGCCGGCGTCCTCGGCATGGGCGGAGCCGCCGCCGGTGCCGCCCGCTCGGCAGTGAGCGAAATGGAGCAGCGCGGACTGCATCATGCGGCGGCGATGGCAGGCCCCTCGCCGCTGCGCAAATGGCTGCTGCCCCTCTTGCTGCTGTTGGGCTTGGTCGCGCTGGTCGGGTACTTCATGAGTCGGAGAGAGCCGGCGTCGCCCCCCTCGGTCGCACCCGCATCGAACGCCCCGGCTGCGCCGCAGGTTTCCGGGGGCGGGCTGGGGGCCTTCATGGACAGGAAATTGCCCGATGGCGAGACGCTTCACATCCCCGCCAACGGCGTCGAGAGCAAGTTGCTCGCCTTTATCGAGGACAAGAACCAGCCCGTCAGTCCGACCACCTGGTTCAGCCTGGATCGGCTGGCATTCGAAACCAACGCGTCGACCCTCAGGCCTTCTTCCCAGGAACAACTGGGCAACATCGCCGCAATCTTGAAGGCTTATCCCCAGGTGACGGTGAAGTTCGGCGGCTACACCGATAACACGGGCAACCCGGAGCAGAACCAGAGGCTATCGGGGGAACGCGCAAGCAGCGCAATGAATCAGGTCGCCGCCCTCGGCATCGACCCCTCGCGGCTTGCAGCCGAAGGTTATGGCGAGCAGCATCCGATAGCCGACAACAGCACCGAGGAGGGGCGCCAGCGCAACCGGCGGGTGGATATCAATGTGACGGCAAAGTAAGCCGGAAATGGTGGGGCGGGTCGCCCCGCCTTCAATAACTCAACGGATTGTGACTCTTACCATGGCACACCAAATGGCACTGCCCACGGCTCGGCCCCGTTGAAACGAACTTAAGCTGCCCCCCCGAGGTGGCTCTCACCACCGACGTATCGAAATTGATCAGCTTGCTGTTATTGGTGGCGTTCCCCTGGGTTGAACTCACCCCATGGGGATCGTGGCAGACGTTGCAGGGGGTGCGGAATTCCACGATGTGCTTCATGTGGTACGAGAAGGAACCTCCGCTGTTGATGAAGTTGTTCCGGTTGTGGCACTTGTAGCAGAGGGCGTAGGCGGCGCTTTCTGCGGTGTAATCCGTGGTGATGTATTGCCGCTCAAGGAGCGGCTTCCAGGTCGAGCCGTGGGGGCCCTTGGGACCCGTGCCGCCGGCGCCGGGGCCGGCGTTGTTGTTGTGGCAATCGACGCATTCTACGTGACGGGACTGGATCACCGCCGCTTCCGCCGGGTCGTGGGTGCCGGTGGTCAAGGCCACGGGGTGGATGGAGGTCTTGCCGGTGAATTCCGACTGGATATTGTTCCCAGCCACGTTGCCGTTGTGGCAGGAATAGCAGTTGTTCTCCTCCGCCGCCGAATTGAGCAGCCATTTCCGCCCGCCGGCGGAGTGGGGACGGTGGCAGTTTTCGCAGGCGTTGGCGGCCAACGTCGCCGATGAAGAGGCCGGCAGGCAGCCAGAATTCGCCCCGATCCTGGCCCTGGGCGCCGATGGCCAGAAGGAAGCGGTCGTCGGGGTCGAAAGTCTGGATGGCGTTGAACAGGGCGTCGGTCACGTAGATGTGGCCGAAGCGGTCGGTGGCGACGCCTTCGGCCGGGTGAAGCAGAAGAACCGGGACAACCTGGCTGCGGCGGGAGGGAACGGGCAGCTGGAGGTGATCCTCAATTCCGTGGTGAAGGAAATCGGCGACGGCAGCGTCGTCCTGGACCGGCAGGGCGAGGTCCTGGAGCGGCCCAACGACGCGGTCATTGTCTGCGCCGGCGGCATCCTGCCCATGCCCATGCTGAAGGAAATCGGCATCCGGGTGGAGACCAAGTACGGGACGGAGTGAGGGGCGGCAGCTTGGCCAAAGCCGCCATAGGGTCAGCCCTGATCGCCCAGCCGATATTTCCTTATCTTGTCGTGCAGGGTGGTCTTGGCCGTGCTGAGGGCCTCGGCGGTACGAGCCAGGCTGCCGCCGTTCCTGGCGAGGGCGTCGGCGATGAGGGCACGCTCGAAGGCCTCAACCGTTTCGGCCAAGGGCTGGGGACCGGCAGGCATCTCCTTGGAAAAGGGAGGGCAGCCGGCCTCTATCCTCAGGACGCAGCGGTCGGCCACGTTGCGTAGTTCCCGCACATTGCCCGGCCAGTCGTAGGCCATCAGGCGGCCCTGGCGGGCCAGGTCGGCAACCGGCACGGGGCGTTCGTGGCGGGCGGAACCCTGCAGCAGAAAATGTTCGAAAAGAAGGGGAATGTCCTCCCGCCGCTCCCGCAGGGGCGGCAGCGGCAGCGTCACGACATTAAGTCGGTAATAGAGATCGGCGCGGAAGCGGCCCTGGTCCGAGAGTTCCTTGAGGTCCGCCTTGGTGGCGGCGATGACCCGGCAGTCCACGGGGATGGGCGTGTTGGAGCCCAGGCGCTCCAGGGTACGCTCCTGCAACACCCGCAGCAGCTTGATCTGCATGGCCATGGGCATGGATTCGATTTCGTCCAGGAACAGCGTCCCGCCGCTGGCGTGCTCGATCTTGCCGATGCGGCGCTTGCCGGCGCCGGTATAGGCGCCGGCCTCGTGGCCGAAGATTTCGCTCTCGAACAAGGCTTCCGGTAATCCGCCGCAGTTGATGGCGACGAAATTGCCGTTGCGCCGAGGCCCGGCTTCATGCAGGCAACGGGCCACCAGCTCCTTGCCGGTACCGGTTTCGCCGAAGATCAGGATGTCGGCGGCGCTGTTGCCGAGGTCCGCCACCAATTGCCGCACCCGGACCATGGCCGGGGAGCGGCCGATGAGCTTGGCTTCCAGCTGGTCCCGGCTTTCCAGGCGGGCCCGCAATTGGCGCACCTCCAGGGTAAGGCGGCGCTTGTCCAGGGCCCGGCGCACCACCTCTACCAGGTAGTCGGGGGAGAAGGGCTTTTCGATGAAGTCGTGGGCCCCGTCCTTCATGGCCTGGACGGCCAGGGAAACGTCGCCGTGGCCGGTGATGAGCACCACCGGCAGGTCCGGATCGACGGCCTGCAACTCCTTCAGGAGCGCCATCCCGTCCATGCCCGGCAGGCGGATGTCGCTCACCACCACGCCTGGGAAATCCGAGGTGATACGGCGCCGCGCCTTCTCGGCACTGTCGGTCCCGCTCACCGGGATGTCTTCGAGCTTCAACGCCTGTTCGCAGCCCAGTCGGACGTCGGGGTCGTCCTCGACCACCAGTACTTGCAGATTTTCCGTCATGTTCCTTGTCCTTCGGAGGCGGCGGGGATTTCCAGGGTGAAGACGGCGCCGCCCTCCGGGTGATTGTCCCCGGTCAGGCTGCCGCCGAAGTCGGCGACGATGCCGGCTGAGATGGGCAGCCCCAGTCCCAGGCCGCTGCCGGCTTCCTTGGTGGTGAAGAAGGGCTCGAACAGGCGCCTGCGGACCTCTTCATCCAGGCCCGGACCCCGGTCCCGCACCTGGATCACGATGCGCTGGCCCTGGCGCCGGGCACTGATATCCAGGGCCGGTTCCGGTGCGCCTGCCATGGCGTCGAGGGCATTGCCGGCGAGATTCACCAGCACCTGCTCCAGCCGGTTGGGGTCGCACCAGGCCCGCAGCTCTTCTTCCGGCAGGTCGATATTGACGGCGACCCGGCTCCGCTTGAGGCGCTGTTCCAGGAGGAACTGGGCATTCTCCACCGCCCGGCGCAGGACCACTGCCTGGGGCTGGCCCGAGGACTTGCGGGCGAAGGATTTGAGCTGCCCGGTGAGGCGGCCCATGCGGTCCACCAGTTCGCCGATCCGTTCCAGGTTCCCGGCGGCGGTCTCCTGGTCGCCCCGGGCCAGGAACTTGCGGGCGTTGCCAGAAAGGGTGGAGAGGGCCGCCAGGGGCTGGTTCAGCTCGTGGGCGACGCCGGCGGAGAGCTGGCCGATCACGGCGAGCTTGCCGGCCTGGACCAGCTCGTCCTGGGCGGAGCGCAGGGTACGCTCCGCCCGGGTGCGCTCGGCCACTTCCTCCTGGAGGCGGGCATTGGCGGCGGAGAGGTCGGCGGTGCGTTCCGCAACCTTTCTCTCCAGTTCGTCGTGGGCCTGCTGCAGGGCTTCCCGGGCTGCCAGGCGGTCCTTCAGGTGGCGCCGCCGCTCATTGACCATGGCGGCCAGGATGAACAGGAAGGCGGCCCCCACCCCGGCCAGGGCCGCCCGGCTGGCGGCCATTTCCCGCACCTGTTCCAGGTGGGAGAAGACCGTGATGGTCCACGAGGTGCCGGGCAGGGGCTGGGTCTGGGCCAGGAACTTGCCGGCCACCGGAAACAGGGAAACCGTCTCAGGCCTGGCCTTGGGCAGGCGCACCAGGCGGGCGCCGTGGTTCAGCTCCGCCAGTTCCACCACGCCCAGGGGGTTCAGCGCCCGGCGGTTGTATTGCTGGGTGCGGTCGAAGGCACTGCGGGTGGCCTCGTCCAGGGGGCTCAGGGTGGTGAATTTCCAGTCCGGAACCGAGGCCAGGATGACCACGCCGTTCTCGTCCGCCACCAGGGCCGGGGCCTCCACCGTGGCCCAGGACTTCTCCAGTTGCTGGAGTCCCACCTTGACCACCGCCACCCCCACCGTGCCCTGGCCATTGGTCAGGGCAGAGGCCAGGTAGTAGCCGGGTTCGCCCCGGGTGGTGCCGATGCCGAAGAAGCGGCCGCTGCCGGTGTCCAGG
>JBLNBI010000301.1:0-7523 GCA_050259815.1 Actinomycetota bacterium
AGCTTGACCACCGGCGCATCTTCAGCCCCCGGCGTGAAGCCCAGGAGATCGCCGAATTCGACCGGAATGTCGCCAAGCTCGGCGGTCAGCTCCTTGGCCAGGCCCGTGATCTGTTCGCCCCGGTGGTACACCCGGTCGATCATGGCCAGCAGTTGGCTCTCGGTGACCACAGCCAGATCGATTTCCTGCTTCACGACCCGGGTGATGTCGTCGTAGGCCTGCAGGTCGGTCGGGTCGGACAGGGCAATCTGGAGGCGGTCGTCCGGCGTCCGGTCGATTGCCAGCGCCCGATAGCGCCGCGCCGCCGGTTCCGGCAGCAGTTTTATGATTTCCGGCTTGGGATTGAAACTCTTGAGATCGATGAACGGAATACGCAGCTGGCGCGCCAGCGCCTGGGAAATCCCCTCCTCCGTCACATAACCGCTATCGACGAAGATACGACCGAGCTTGCGGCCGGTGGCTTTTTGCTGCTGCAGCGCGTGGCCAAGCTGTTCTTCGGTCAGCAACCCTTGCTGTATCAGCAGGTCGCCCAGGCGAATTTTTTGCGGGGGAGGCATCCCAATCTCCGAGTTAACCTTAGAATTCTTCTTTAATCTTTTGAATTCCTGGGGTATTTTCGCACGTTACGCGTTTTTGCGAAGTCTGACAAGTGTTTGCCGTCGTCCTATACCAGCCTGAAATACCGCCCAATACGGGCAACATCATCCGCCTTTGCGCCAATACCGGGGCGGAATTGCATCTCGTCGAGCCCCTGGGATTCGATTTCACCGACAAGGCCCTGAAGCGGGCCGGACTGGACTACCACGAGTACGCCAGGGTCATGCGCCATGCCGACTGGGAGAAAGCCAAGGCGGCTCTCGCCGGCCGGCGCCTGTTCGCAATGACCACCAAGGGAACGGGAAGTCCGTTTTCCAGGGAATTGAAGGACGGCGACGTGTTCGTCTTTGGCTGCGAGACCGCCGGCCTGCCGCCGGAAGTCGTTGCGGAATTCCCGCCGGAGCAGCGCCTGCGCCTGCCCATGCTGACGGGTCAGCGCAGCCTCAACCTGTCCAACGCGGCGGCGGTCACCGTCTTCGAAGCCTGGCGCCAGGCCGGCTTCGCCGGCAGCGTTTAGGCGACTTCTTCCTTGGGATCCCGGGCGAGCAAGCCTTCCAGGGCCTGCCGAGCCGACATGCGGCCATCCAGAACGGCCGCCACAGCGGTGGAAATGGGCATATCCACATCCAGCCGACGAGCCAGGCGATCCACCTCGCGGGCCGTGTAAACGCCCTCTGCCACATGGCCCAGATCCTCGAGGATTTGGGCCAGGGTCTTGCCCTCGGCCAAGCCGAGGCCGACCCGACGGTTCCGGGAAAGGTCGCCAGTGCAGGTGAGGATCAGGTCGCCCATGCCGGCGAGGCCCATGAAGGTTTCCCGGCGGGCTCCCAGGGCAGCCCCGAGGCGGGCGATTTCCGCCAACCCCCGGGTCATGAGGGCGGCGCGGGAGTTGAGCCCGAGGCCGAGGCCGTCGCAGACGCCGGTGGCGATGGCGAGGACGTTCTTCACCGCCCCGCCGACTTCCACCCCGACAAGGTCGTCGTTGGCGTAGATGCGCAGGTTGCCGTCATGGAGCTCCCGGGCCATGCGGCGGGCGAATTCCCCGTCGTTGGCGGCCAGGGAAACCGCCGTAGGCTGCCCCGAAGCCACTTCCTGGGCAAAACTCGGGCCGGACAGGGCGCCGTAGACGCCTCCCCGCTCTCCCAGCACTTCCTTGACCACCTGATGAGGCAAGAGGCCGGTGCCGGACTCGAAACCCTTGCACACCCAGACCAGGGGAGCGGCCACGCCGAGGTCGCGCACGGCCTCAACGGTGGAGCGCAGGGCGGCGATAGGCGTGGCGACGATGAGAACATCGGTGCCGGACACGGCAGCGGCAAAGTCGGCGGTGACCGCGATGCCCTCGGGCACCGGATAGCCGGGAAGAAAACGGACATTTTCCCGGTGACGGACGATGTCTTCGGCTACATCTTCGTCCCGCGACCACAGGGTGACCCGGTGTTTGCGGGCGAAGGCGACGGCTAGCGCCGTGCCCCAGGCACCGGCGGCCAGAACGGTGATTTTCATAGGCCCCAGACCTGGGTCGTCTTGATGAAGCCGGTGGAACCGTCCCGATGGCGCACCTTCGCCCAGCCGGGGGAAGCGGCACCGACGAAATCGAGGGCGACCCACTTGTCGGCCAGGAAGGCGACGGGTGCGTCGGCCTGGTCGGCCTGGCGCACTTCACCCCGGGTAGCGACCACCACCACGGTGCGGCGCTCGCTCAGGTACTTGCCTTCGATCCAGGCCAGGGTGCCTTCGGCATCCCGGACCTTGGCCCAGGCGTCCAGCTTGACCACCAGTTCCACCGGGGTCAGCTGCTTCACGAGATACAGCTTCTTGCCCTTTGCCGACGGAGCGTCGTAAAGGACTGCGACGGGCGCCTCCACCGAACGGTAGTCCAGCGCGGCCGCCGGGAAGGCGCAGGCAGCCATCGCCAGGGAAACCAGAACCCGCCGCAGCATGGCCATTACTGGATGGGCACTTCGTGGGGGCCGGAAGCCTGCTGCTCCTGCTCCAGGCGGGACATGTACATGGCCTCGAAATTGACCGGCTGCAGAACGATGGGGGAGAAGCCGGCACGGGTCACGGCGTCGGACACCACTTCCCGGGCGTAGGGGAAGAGGATGTTCGGACAAGCCACGGCCACCAGGGGCTCCATCTGTTCCTGGGGAATGTTGACGATGCGGAAGACGCCGCCCTGGCCGACTTCCACCAGGAACAGGGTCCGCTCTTCCACCTTGGCGGTGACGGTGACGGTCAGGACCACCTCGTAGGCGCCCTCGCCCAGGCTGCGCCCTTCGGTGCTCAGCTGGATGTCCACCTGGGGAGCTTCACGCTCCAGGAAAGCTTCCGGCGCATTGGGAACTTCGACGGAGAGGTCCTTGATGTAGATCTTTTCGATGCCGAAGCCCGGCGCGTCATTCTGTTCCATTGTTGTCTTTCAGGTTGTGGTTCGTTATTGGCCGGCCAGCAGCGGCAACAGCTTGCCGGCAGCGTCCAGGGCGTACAGATCGTCGCAGCCGCCCACATGGGTGTCGCCGATGTAAATCTGGGGTACGGTACGGCGCTTGGTCTTTTCCATCATCTCTTCCCGCTGCTCGGGCTGGAGGTCGACCCGAATCTCCTCGATGTCCGTAACGCCACGGGCGGCCAGCAGTTGCTTGGCCCGGATGCAGTACGGGCAGACTGCCGTCGTATACATGCGGACGTGGGCGGTCATTTGTTGCGGCTTCCCTTCTTGATGGGCAGCCCGGCCTGGCGCCAGGAGTCGATGCCGCCGGAAAGACTGTGCAGGCTGGCGAAGCCCAGCTTCTTCAGCTCGTCGCAGGCCTTGCCGGAACGGACACCGGAAGCGCAGCACAGAATCACGGGCTTGTCCTTGTACTTCTCGATTTCATTGACCCGGTCGGCCAGCTTGCCGACGGGAATATTGCGGGCCTCCGGCAGGTGACCGGCGGCGAACTCGTCCGGTTCCCGCACATCGATCACCAGGGCGTCCTGGCGGTTGATGAGCAGCGTCGCTTCCGCCGGATTGACCTCCGCTCCGCCGGAACCCTGGAACAGCTGCCAGAGCAGGGCGGCGCCGCTGAAGGCGGCGATGGCGATGAGCATGATATTCTGGTTGATGAACTCCATGGGCTTCCTCAGTTCATCGGCACGCCGCAGAACACCTCGCGCATCATGCCGATGAGCTGGAGGGTGCGGGCGTCGCCGACTCGGTAATAGACTCGGTTGGCGTCCTTGCGGGTGAGCAGGACCCCTTTTTCACGCAGGATGGCGAGATGCTGGGAAATGTTGCTTTGGGAAGTCCCCACCGCATCGACGATTTCCTGGACGCAAGCTTCCTGGTCGCCGACCACGCAGAGAATCTTGAGACGCAGGGGGTGGGCGATCGCTTTCAGGGCGCGCGCCGCCATTTCAATGTGTTCCTGCTTCTCGATAAGATTGAAGGCCGGTGCGTCCACGGCAAAAACCTCGTTCTGGATGATCGGTCATTATAAAATAGCAGATTGTTTTTCGCAGACCTTAATCGAGCCAGAAAGCTGCTGAAGCGGTTGCAGATCAAACCAGCATCAATCCCACTCCCGCGGCCCGGAACGCTCGCAGCGGCGCTGATCGGCGCCGCCGTGCTCCTATCCGCGCCCGTACTCGGCGCTGGCAGCCGCAAACCCCCGCCCAGCCCGGAAATCGCCGGCAAGGAGGCCGACCTCCAGGAGCTGCGCGGCCGCATCGACTCCCTGCGCAAGGAGTTGGCTGAAAGCGAAAGCCACAAATCAGAGGCCAGCGACCGGCTGCGGGAATCCGAACGGCAGATTTCCAACCTGCAGCGTGAGCTTCACAATCTCGCCGAGCAGCGCAACGGGCTGCAGCAGACCCTGGCCGAGCTGACCCGCCAGTCCGCCCAACTGTCCGGCACCCTGGCTCAGCAGCAGGCCCAGCTGGAGAAGCTGATCTATCGCCAGTACCTGCAAGGGACGCCGGATTCCCTGCAACTGCTCCTCAACGGCAACGACCCCAACCAGATGGCGCGGGACCTCTACTATCTCGCCGCCATCGGCCGGGCCCGGGCCGAGATGCTCGGGGAAATCCGCAGCACCCTGGAGAAGAAGAAGGCCCTTGCCGCGGACACCAAGGAACGGTCCGACGAACTGGCCGAGGTGGAGGCCGAGCAGAAGCAGCGGCACGCCCAGCTGTCCCAGCAGCGGGAGGAGCGCAAAGCCCTCCTTGCCCAGATTTCCGACCGCATCAGCAGCCAGCGCAAGGAGATAGGCAACCTGCAGCAGAACGAGAAGCGGCTCTCCCAGCTTATCGAGCGGCTTGCCAAGGTGATTGCCGCCCAGGCTGCCCAAGCCGCAAAGGCGCGCCAGAAGCCCACGGTTACGCTGGTCGAGCCGGAGCCTCAGAGGACGGCAGGAAAACCGGTCGAACCCTCCCGTCCTAAAGTTGTCGAAGCCGTCGAGAATCGATTCGACCCCGAGTCCAGCAATTCCCAGTTTGCCAAGCTCAAAGGCAACCTGCGCCTGCCGGCCCGGGGCGCCGTCGCCGGCCGCTTCGGCTCCCCGCGGGATGGCGGAGGCACCTGGAAAGGGCTGTTCATCCGCGCCGGCAATGGCACCGAGGTCCGGGCCGTCGCCAATGGCCGAGTGGTTTTTGCCGACTGGATGCGGGGTTTCGGGAATCTCCTCATCATCGATCACGGGGACGCCTACTTGTCGATCTATGGGAATAATGATTCACTGCTCAAGCAGGTTGGCGAAGCGGTGAAAGGCGGGGAGAAGGTGGCCACCGTCGGCAACAGCGGGGGCAACCCGGAATCCGGTTTATACTTTGAGCTCCGACACCAGGGGCAGCCGATAGACCCCATGAAATGGGCCAGTTTGAAATGAGCAAAGTCAGAAACATCAGTTTGACGCTGGGCGGCTTCATCGCCGGTGCCCTCATCAGCCTGCACGTTCCGGCCCTGGCCGAGAAAGATCCCAAGCCGGGCCTGCCCATCGAGGACCTGCGGACCTTCGCCGAGGTGTACAACGCCATCAAGCAGGGCTACGTCGAGCCAGTCGATGACAAGAAGATGATCGCCAACGCGATCTCCGGCCTGCTCTCCAACCTGGATCCCCACTCCTCCTACCTGGACACCGACGCTTTCAAGGACCTCCAGGCCGGCACCCAGGGCGAATTCGGCGGCCTGGGCATCGAAGTCGGTATGGAAGACGGCCTCGTGAAGGTCGTCTCCCCCATCGAGGACACCCCCGCTTTCCGTGCCGGACTCAAGGCCGGCGACCTGATTTTCAAGCTGGACGACACCCCGGTGAAGGGCCTGACCCTCAACGATGCCGTCAAGAAGATGCGCGGCAAGCCCAAGACTCCGATTCGGCTGTCCATCATCCGCAAGGGCGAGACCAAGCCCATCGAAGTCACCCTGATGCGGGAAGTCATCAAGGTGCAGAGCGTCAAGTCCAAGCTGGTCGAACCCGGCTACGGCTGGGTGCGCATCACCCAGTTTCAGGAAAACACCGGCGACAACCTGGTCAAGCATCTGAACGATCTGGCCAAGCAGGGGCCGCTGAAGGGCCTCGTGCTCGATCTGCGCAACGACCCGGGCGGCCTTTTGAATGGCGCCATCGGCGTTTCCGCCGCCTTCCTGCCCCCCAACACCAAGGTGGTTTCCACCGACGGCCGCACCGAGGATGCCAAGCAGGAATTCCTCGCCCGTCCGTCCGATTACCTGCGGGGCAACAAGGACGATTACCTCAAGAGCCTGACCCCGGCCGCCAAATCGGTTCCGATGGTGGTGCTGGTCAACAGCGGTTCGGCCTCCGCCTCCGAAATCGTCGCCGGTGCCCTCCAGGACCACAAGCGCGCCGTCATCATGGGCACCCAGACCTTCGGCAAGGGCTCCGTCCAGACCGTGCTGCCCCTGCCCGGCAATGCAGCCATCAAGCTCACCACCGCCCGCTACTACACGCCCAGCGGTCGCTCCATCCAGGCGAAGGGTATCGTTCCGGACATCACGGTCGAGGAAAGCGTAGGCGGCGTCGCCGGCCCCCACATCCGGGAAGCAGACCTGGAACGCCACCTGACCAACGACAAGGAAAGCGGCACGCCGGACCCGGTCAAGGACGCCATCAAGATGGACAGCACCAAGGCCCAGCCCAAGGCGCCGAACGCCAAGCCCAAGCCCGGCGGCAAGGACGGCAACAAGGACGAAGGCGACGAGGAATCCCTGGCCCGCATCGAATACGCCGGCAAGAACGACCACCAGTTCGCCCAGGCCATCAACCTTCTCAAGGGCATGCAGATCATGCAGAATAAGGTCCAATAAACGGACCCTGCGGGAGGAATCATGAACAGTGCCGATCTGAAGAAGAAGCGCGAAATCCTGTTCTCCAAGTTTCCTCCCGGGCAAGTGCCCGAGGCAGCCGACCAGCTTCAGCGACTGGAAGAAGTCGAGGCGCTTGCCAAGTACGAGAAGCGGACGGTGGAGGTCGGCTACGACCTCACCCAACATACCCTGCAGGAACTCGAAGAACACCTGGTGGACCGGGGCTATCATCTGGACAACACCCTGATGAGCAAGCTCATGCGCGCCCTCGTGCATTACGTCGAGGACACTCAGCTGCACAACCTCGGTGCCCCTGAGCGCCGCATCAAGCGCTCTTCCCAGGAGGCCTATGTCGCCGCCTGGGAACACCATCCCCACGGCGACCACGACGATACTCCGCCGGAGTGGCGCGAGTACAAGTGACCGACGAGCAGCTTCTCCGCTACAGCCGCCATATTCTCCTGGACGCCCTCGGCATCGAGGGCCAGGAGCGATTGCTGTCCAGCCACGCCCTAGTGATCGGCGCCGGCGGGCTGGGATCGCCCGCCGCCCTCTACCTGGCCTCGGCCGGGATCGGGCGGATCACCCTGGCGGACGGCGACACCGTCGATCACACCAATCT
>JBLNBI010000302.1:0-3117 GCA_050259815.1 Actinomycetota bacterium
GGGCATAAAGCTCCCGGAACTTGAGCCGGGCGCGATGGATGGTCACCTTTACGTTGGCCAGGGAGAGCCCCAGCATTTCCGCCACGGTCTCGTAGGGGAGGCCGTCGGCGTCACGCAGGAGCAGGGCCAAGCGCTGGGTTTCGGGCAGCTGGGTGAAAATCTGGTCAATGTAGGTCTGGAGCTCCCGCCGCAGGGTTGCGGACTCAGGCCCCTCGCCGGGGTCGGGGAGCGCCTCCCAGGGGGCGGTGCCGCGCCGGTCCCGCTCCCGGTTCCAGCGCTTGAGCTGGTTGAGGAAGAGCCGGCGGGCGATGGCGCAGAGCCAGGTGGATGGGGCCGATTCGCCGCGATAGGTGGCCGCGGCGCGAATTGCGTGGTAGAACGTGTCCTGCAAGAGCTCTTCGGCGGCTTCCGGAGAGCCGCTGAGCCGGAGCAGGTACGCGTAGACGATGCCGTGGTAGCGGCTGTACAGCGCTTCGACATCGCCCACCAGGGGGAGGGGCGTCACTGTCTTCATCTCCCGTGCGCGTGGTTCATTTGGAATTCCAGCCAGTTGGACAACCAACCTGCCGGAAAAGTTACATCATCGCTTGAACAAAATTTTCAGAGGCGGAACGAAAGCGGTCACCACCATTCTGCTCGGCATGCGCCACCTCCTGAATCCGGACCACCTGGTGGTGGTCCGCACTCCGCTCAAGGTCCATCAAGCAGGATACCAAAGAACCTCCCGACTTTTGTCGAGAGGTTCCCGTGGAATACCAGTACATTTGTTTGGTATAATCTGGATGGTGGCCGCCCCCACACAGAGGAGGTGGCAAAGTCCTGAAATTCTCGGTTGAACTGACCGTGGAAGAACTGCTGTTAGTCCTCATCTTAGCTACAGCAGCCTTGCATCTGTCGACGCAGTAACAACTCAGCACCCGTCCCTGCTGTGACATAGCACCATTCTCGGGGGCGGTCCGCCATCTTTTTCATGTTACCCCATTCGGGAGCTTCTTAACGGCAGGACATGTAAAACCCTCCGACCATGTCGAAGGGTTTGTTCGGTACGACAGCGCTAAGTGACAGACTCCGTTCTGACTTTCCGGTAGAATCTGGGTGAGCAAGGGGAGACTCGGCCTCCGAGAGGAGTGAGTCCCCGTGCTGCCCAAGTGGGTCGTCCGAATCATCGTCGCCAGCATCATCACTGAGATAATCGGGCTCGTTTTCCGCACTCTCTTTACCTAAGAGCCACCCGTGCGTTCCAGGGCATAACTGGTTCGCAGCAGTTCCCCTCGCTCCCCTTTATCGGGTGTCCGAGGAGCAAGCTTCTAAACGGCAGGATCGATAGAAACCCCTCCGACGGTGTCGAAGGGGTTCTCCGGTGTGCTATTCCGCCGCCACTCCCGGCGGCAGGCGCCGCCAGTCGGGCTGCTGGTCGGCTAGATTTCCGCAGAAGAGCAGGCGGTTCAGGTACGAGGGGGAGGTCAACCGCAGCGCGTGGCGCTCCGGGAACCGGCGGGCCGCCTCTCGGGCGAATTCGGATGGCGTCGCCCCGTCGGAACCCAAGTCGAAGAGGTTGGCTGCCAGCATCCCCCGGGGGGTGAGGCGGGTTGCAGCCAGGTGGATAAACTCCCGGGTGCAGAACTGCGACGGAATGCCGTCGGGGCCGCATGCATCCAGGATAATCAGGTCATACCGCTCCCGGCTGCGCATCAGGAAGGCATAGCCGTCTCCGATAGCGACCCGCAGCCGGCGGGTCGCCGGCAAGGCGAAATGGCGTCGGGCCACGTCCAGCACCGCCGGGTCGAGTTCCACCGCCTGAATCTGCGATTGCGGAAATGCTTTCAGGAAGGAGCGGACCACCTCGCCGGCGCCCAGGCCGATCAGCAGGACCTGCTGCGGCGGTTCCGGGCGGAAGGCACGGATGGCGTGAAACCCTTCGGTGATGGGGAGGGTGCAGGCCGTGGGGTCGTCCAGCCGAATACCGCCCTGGAGCGTGGAGCCGAAGTAAAGCCGCCGGTACTCCCCTTCTTCCCGGACGATGATCGCGCCGGTCTTGCCCTTGCAGACGAAGCTCCCCACCGAACGCATCTCCTCTCCGAATGGCGTACCATTGAAGGATATTCGTTCGGTTCTGATGATTCCCTCCTGATGCAAGGGGAGGTGAGCCCTCAGGCTGCTCAGAAGGGGTGCGATGCTTGGAACCAGGCGGCCCCCCATGGGGTAGTGCGATGAGACGCTCCAACGACAGGTGATGACCGCAAGGATGCGGACCGCACTCGGATGAGGCAGATTCGCCACTGATTTCCCTGTGAAGTTCGAGGTGCAGTGGGAGATGAACGACGAATCGCCCAAACGAGCGGCAATCAGGCCAGGCAGGGACCCTTCTTGGCGCCGTATCAGGCTAGAACCCCAGTTTCTAGCTCGAAAAGGCGGCAATTCAGGGCCGACATGCCACTCGACTTTGAGATTCGCCGCTGGTTTCCTCAGGTTTACAGTTCCCTGTACTGAAAAAGTGGGGTGAACCCCGGCGAGTGAAACAAACCGCCTGTGCGAGCCAGAGAATCGCTCATGCAGGCGGTTTTCGTTTCTTACCCTTCAGGCCCCGGCTTTTCTGGTGGCTCATCGTACCTGCCTTACGTCCCAGACCTCACCGGCGCTGTTTGCCAACGCCGCCCAGACGGTGTTCTGATCGCCGAGAGCTGGCCCTAAAACCGCCTTGTCAAGCCAGAGGATCTCCAATCCTTCCAGTTGCGGCTCCACCTCGAATACCACGAGGGACCCCTGTTGGCGAACGGACTCCACATGCGCCTTCAGCGCGTAGACCTCCCAAGATCCGGCACTTTCATCCGGAGAACCACACGGGTACGCGATTGTTTTTCCACAGGGTTGCGCCAGCAGATTGGCCAGGTCCGCACCCGTGAGAGACTCCCCGGTGGTCGCAAGGCTACCCTGAAAGACGGTCTGGATGAAAAACCGGTGGCGGGCGGCCTCGGCGATGGTTTGGACTGTGGCAAACCGGTTATACGAGGTGCTATGCCAAGCCCTCGAGTACTGGGGCGGTTGCCACGTCTGGCTGACCGCCACCAGCCCGAAAGGCAACTCCCTCCCAGTCGCAAGCACTTCCCGCACATGGTC
>JBLNBI010000303.1:0-2592 GCA_050259815.1 Actinomycetota bacterium
CGTGCGCCGGCCCGAGATTTGCCATTACCCGGACCTCAAGGCCCTGCTGCGGGCGGTGAAGGCCATCGGTGCCAACCAGGTCGGCGCCGGCCGCCGCACCGGCCTCATGAGCCGGGAGGCCTGGCAGCGGGCCGAGGCGGCTTACGAGGCCCTGCGCCAGCCCCAGGGGCTGCCCCTCACCTACGACGTCATCACCATCCACGCCCAGAAATGAGACACGCCTGGTTCATCGCCGGTACCGACACCGAAATCGGCAAGACCTTCGTTTCCTGCGCCCTCCTCCACGCCGCCCGTCTCAAGGGCTGGGCTGCGGCAGGCATGAAGCCCATCGCCGCCGGCACCGACGCCGACGGCCGGAACGAGGACGTCGAGCAACTGCTGGCGGCCAGCAACGTCCGGTTGCCCCGGGAATGGGTCAATCCCTACCTGTTCCAAGCGGCTATTGCCCCTCATATCGCCGCCGAGGAGGAAGGGGTGAACATGGATTTCGAGACCATCCGCGCCGCCTACGGGCGGATCGCCGGCCAGGCCGATGCGGTGGTGGTTGAAGGGGTGGGCGGATTCCGGGTTCCCCTGGGTCCGGACCGGGACAGCGCCGACCTGGCCGTCGCCCTGGGCCTGCCGGTGATCCTGGTGGTGGGGATGCGCCTGGGCTGCATCAGCCACGCCCTGCTGACTGCCGAGGCCATTACGGCCCGGGGACTGACGTTGGCGGGATGGGTGGCGAACCGGGTCGATCCGGCCATGGCCCGTTTCGAGGAAAACCTTGCCGCCCTGGAAGCGCGCCTGCCGGCGCCCTTGCTGGGCATCATCCCCCACAACCCGCCCGGAGGCGCCGCAGGCGCCGCGACGGGGCTCCGGCTACCGGATTAGGCCAGTTCCTTGGCGATGGCCGTAGCCACCAGGCGGAGCCGCTCCTGGATTTCAGCCACCGAACCGGACAGTTCCTCGATCTTGCCTTCCTTGGCGCGCACTTCGGTGCGAGCGGCCAGGGCAGCGCCGGTTTCATCGGCAAAGGTCGCCAGGAGGCTCTTGATGGTGTGGGCCTGGCGCGCCAGGACTGGCCCGTTGGCAGCGGCCAGCGCTTCGGCGATCTGGCGGCTGTAATTGCCCCAGTCCTGGAGGTACATGTCGGCCATGGCGCCGAAAAGATCCCGGTCGCCCCCCAGGCGATCCAGGATGATTGCCTTGTCCAGCTCGAACTTATCCGCCACTTTTTTCTCCGATCGCCTTTCCAGCGCGACTGACCGCAAGAACTTTTGTGCAGTCCCATTGATCAGAACGGAAGCGATGTCGCCATCATCGATTGCCCCACCACGGAGCCCCCAATATATCGGATGGCATGTGACATCAGTATATCAGGCGCCTATGGCTTAAGGCCTCCGGCTGGAGCGGCATGGACATTCGCCAATGAAATTCCGATAATCGCCCAACCCAACACGATCATCCATTATGAAGCTCCTCTTTGACCTGTTCCCGGTCATCCTTTTTTTCACCGCCTTCAAGTTTTCCGAAAAATCCCCGCAAGCAGCCGTCGACGTGCTGGGCCAGCTCCCCGGCATCGGTGCCGTGGATGCCACCCAGGCCCCCATCCTGATCGCCACCGTGGTGGTCATCGTCGCCACCATCCTGCAGATCGGCTGGGTCTGGTTCCGCCACGGCAAGGTGGACAAGATGCTCTGGTTCAGCCTGACCCTGGTGGTCCTCTTCGGCGGCCTGACGCTCTATTTCAAGAACGCGGCCTTCATCAAATGGAAGCCCACCATCCTCTACTGGGGCTTCGCCGTCGGCATGACCGTTTCGAATTTCGTCTTCAAAAAGAATGCCATCCGCACCATGCTCAGCGAGCAACTGGAGTTGCCGGAACCTCTCTGGGCCCGACTCAACGCCTCCTGGATCGGTTTCTTCCTATTCATGGGCGTTGCCAACCTGTTTGTCGCCTTCAACTTTTCGGAGAGCACCTGGGTCAATTTCAAGCTGTTCGGCGGCATGGGTCTGATGTTGCTGTTCATGCTCGCCCAAGGCTTCGTGCTGTCCAAATACATCGAGGAAAAGAAGTAATGCTCTACGTCATCGTCGGGGAAGATCGCCCCAACTCCCTGTCCGACCGCCTGGCCGCCCGCCCCGCCCACCTGGCCCGACTCCAGGAACTCCAGGCCCAGGGCCGCCTGGTCCTGGCCGGCCCCTGCCCCGCCATCGATTCCCCGGACCCCGGCCCGGCCGGTTTCTCGGGGAGCGTCATCGTGGCTGAATTCCCCTCCCTGGAAGATGCCCGGACCTGGGCGGACGCCGACCCCTACGTGGCCGCCGGCGTCTACGAGCAGGTTTCCGTGAAGCCCTTCAAGAAGGTGCTGCCGGCATGACGGCTGCGGCCGCCACCGTCGACCTGCTGAAGGAGCGGCTGGCCAAGCTCCAGCCCACCCGCCTGGAAATCGTGGACGATTCCCATCTCCACGCCGGGCATGCCGGCGCCCGGGAAGGCGGCCATTACCGGCTGGCCATTGTCTCCGCCGCTTTTACCGGCAAGAATACGGTGGCCCGCCACCGCCTGGTCTATGAAGCGGCCGGCGACCTGATGCGCGGCCGCATTCA
>JBLNBI010000304.1:0-5940 GCA_050259815.1 Actinomycetota bacterium
CCCCCGGCGGCATCCGCTTGAAGCAGGGTGGCGGCAACGGCGGCCACAACGGCCTCAAGGATATCCAGGCGAAGCTCGGCACCCCGGACTTCTGGCGCCTGCGCCTGGGGATCGGCCACCCCCGGACCCTGAACCTGTCCCAGCAGGTGGCAGACTTCGTCCTCCATCCGCCCCGGCTGGAGGAAATGCCCGCCATCGAGAAGGCGCTGGACCGCAGCCTCCTCGCCTGGCCAAAACTCGCCGCCGGAGACTACGCCGGCGCCCAGCAACAGCTCCACGGTAAAGTCGTTTAAGGAATTCCTATGTCTCTCAAGTGCGGCATCGTCGGCCTGCCCAACGTCGGCAAATCCACCCTCTTCAACGCCCTCACCAAGGCCGGGATCGAAGCGGCCAACTACCCCTTCTGCACCATCGAGCCCAATGTCGGCATCGTTGAAGTGCCCGATCCCCGCATGGCCAAGCTGGCCGAAATCGTGAAGCCCCAGCGTATGCAGCCGGCTATCGTGGAATTCGTGGATATCGCCGGTCTGGTCGCCGGGGCCTCCAAGGGCGAAGGTCTGGGCAACCAGTTCCTGGCCAACATCCGCGAAACCGACGCCGTGGTCCACGTGGTGCGCTGCTTCTCCGACGACAACGTGGTGCACGTCTCCGGCAGTGTCGATCCCCTGCGGGACATCGAGGTGATCGACACCGAACTGGCCCTGGCCGACATGGCCACCGTCGAGAAGGCCCTGGCCCGTTACCGGAAGCCCGCCCAGGCCGGCGACAAGGAGGCCAAGCTGCTGGTCGCCGTGCTGGAGAAGTGCTTCGCCCAGCTGGACCAGGGCAAGGCGGTGCGCGCCCTCGACCTCTCCAAGGAAGAGCAGGCCAACCTGAAGCCCTTCTGCCTCATTACCGCCAAGCCGGTGCTGTACGTGGCCAACGTGGCCGAGGGCGGCTTCGAGAACAATCCCTACCTGGACGCCGTCCGGGAGCATGCCAAGACCGAGAAGGCCGAAGTGGTCGCCGTCTGCGCCGCCATCGAATCCGAAATCGCCGACCTGGACGACGAGGAAAAACAGGTCTTCCTGGAGGACCTGGGCCTGGAAGAGCCTGGCCTGGATCGGCTGATCCGTGCCGGCTACAAGCTCCTCGGCCTGCAGACCTACTTCACCGCCGGGGTCAAGGAAGTGCGTGCCTGGACCATCCACCAGGGCGACACCGCCCCCCAGGCTGCCGGCGTCATCCATACCGACTTCGAGCGCGGCTTCATCCGGGCCCAGACCATTTCCTACGAGGACTTCATCACCTACAAGGGTGAGGCTGGCGCCAAGGAAGCCGGCAAGATGCGCGCCGAAGGCAAGGACTACGTGGTCAAGGACGGCGACGTCATGAACTTCCTGTTCAACGTCTGACGCCCTGACTCACGACGAGGGGAGCCGCCGGCTCCCCTAAACCGGCAGGGGTATCCGGATACTGACCCGGGTCCCCTCCCCGGGCACGCTCTCCACGACAGCCTCCCCCCCCAGGATGGTGGCCCGCTCCCGGATGTTGAGCAGCCCGAAGGACTCCCCCCCTACCGCAGACGGATCGAAGCCCTGGCCATCGTCCCGGACGGTCAATTCCATCCCCCGTTCGCAGCAATGGAGGACTATCGCCACGTGGCTAGCATCCGCATGGCGCAGCACGTTGGTCAGTGATTCCTGAACGATGCGGAAAATCGCCGTAGCATGGGCATCGTCCATACTGACTTCGGTATCCGCCAAGAGGCCGCAGGCGACCCCGGTGCGGCGCTGGAAATCCTGCACCAGCCATTCCAGGGCGGGCACCAGCCCAAGGTTCAGCACCGACGGCCGCAGGCTGGTGGCCACCTGGCGCACGATGCCGATGGTGTGCTCCACCAGTTCCCGCATGTTGCCCAAGCGCTTGAGGGCGCCGACGTTGTCGCCCAGCTCCATTTTCAGCAGGGAAATATCCACCTTGAGGGCGGTCAGGGAAGAACCCAATTCGTCGTGCAGTTCCCGGGCGATGCTCTTCCGCTCCTCTTCCCGCACCGCCTCCCGGTGGGTGGTCAGGTTGCGCAGGAGTTGCCGGGATTCCAGCAGTGCCTGTTCGGCCTCCTTGCGGGCGGTTACGTCGCGAATGGCGCTGATGATCAGGTGGTTTTCATCGGTAACCAGGGGATTGAGGGAGATTTCCGCGGGAAATTCACTGCCGTCCCGCCGCAGCCCGCAAAGCTCCCGGTGGCGCCCTGCCAGCCGGGGCCTGGGAGCGGCTATCCAGGTCCCGACCTGTTCGCGATGGCGGTCCCGGAAGCGCTCGGGAATCAGGATGTCCAAGGCCTGTCCGGAGAGCTCGTCCCGACTGTAGCCGAAGAGCTTTTCGGTCTGGGAATTGACCAGGACGATGCGATTCTTGTCGTCCACGATGACGATGGCGTCGGGGACCGCCTCCAGCATGGCGCGGAAGCGCTCCTCGGCCTGGCGCCGCTCGGTGATTTCCTTCTGCAGGCGCAGGTTGGTCGCCGCCAGGTTGGCGCTGCGCTCCCGGACCCGGTGCTCCAGGCGGCGCTGGAGGTCGTGGAAGGCAAGATGGGTGGAAACCCGGGCCAGCACCTCCTCGCTGTAGAAAGGCTTGGTGATGTAGTCCACCCCGCCGCTCTTGAAGGCCTGCACCTTGGCTGCGCCATCATCGGCGGCGCTGATGAAGATGACCGGAATGTCCTGGGTCGTCTCGCTGGACTTCAGCTGCCAGCAGACGCCGTAGCCGTCCATGCCCGGCATGTTGACGTCGAGCAGGATCAGCTCGGGCTGGATGAGTTTTGCCTGCTGCCAGGCCGTATCCGCGTTATGGGCTGTATGGACGGTGTAGCCCTGGCCTTCCAGGACGGCGACCAGTATCTCCCGGTCGAAGGGGCTGTCGTCGACGACCAGCAGCGTCCGACCCTCCGGGGCGTTTTCTCTCTGTTGTGGTTCCACATTATCTCCGCAGGGGGCTATTTTTGTTTCTGCGCTACGCCCCTGATAATTAAACCACTTTTCGCCCAGAAAACGACAACGGACTGCCGCTATTCGTATCGGCTCAACGTATCACCCGCCGCCACTCCGCCTCGAAATACCGCACCAGGACTTGGTTATTGAGGCGATTGACCTCCGCCGGCACCCGGTCCATGTCGGCTGGAAAATGGAACAGGGAGGCGGTGGTTTCCGGCGTCAGGAAGCGGGTCGGTACTGGATAAGCGGTCGGCTGGACGTAATCCTCCCGTCCAGCCAGGATGTAGCCCCACTCCCCAAAGGACGGAACCAGGGCGTGATAGGGCGCCGCCTTGAGACCGACGCTCTCCAGGGTCGCCACCACGCACCAGAAAGACTGGCGGGCATACAGCGGCGAGGTGGATTGCACCACCAGCAGCCCCCGGGGCGCCAGGCGCTTTTCCAGGAGCCGATAGAAGGCCGAGGTGTAGAGCTTGCCCAGGGCGAAATTGGCGGGATCGGGAAAATCCACCACCACGAAATCGAAGGTGTCGCGGCTCTCTTCCAGCCATTGCAGGGCATCCGCATTGATGACCTTCACCTTGGGGGAATTGAGGGCATTGCCGTTCAGCTCGGTGAGCATGGGCGCGGTGGAGAAGAGGCGGGTCATGGCCGGGTCCAGGTCCACCAGGGTCACCGCCTCGACTCCGGGATACTTTAGGATTTCCCGCACCGCCAAGCCGTCCCCTCCCCCCAGCACCAGCACCCGTTTCGCCCAGGGCAGACTGGCCAGGCCGGGATGCACCAGGGCCTCGTGGTAGCGGTACTCGTCGTGGGATGAGAACTGGAGGTTGTTGTTGAGGAACAGCCGCAGGTCATCCCGCCAGCGGGTGAGGACGATGCGCTGGTAGGGGGTGGTTTCGGTGTGGACGATCTCGTCGGCGTAGAGATGGGCTTCCGCCAGGGAGGTGAGCTGCCCCGCCCCGGCAAAACCGGCCGCCAGGAGCGCCATCACTGCCCAGCATTGGGCCTTGAGCCAGGGCCTGCCCGGCAGTTGGTCCCGGAAAAGGCGCAGGGCCCACAAGGCGACGGCCACGTTCAGGAGTCCGAACAGGATGCCGCTGCGCACCATGCCGAGTTGGGGCGCAAGCAGCAGGGGAAAGAGGATGGAGACAACCAAGGCACCGAGATAATCGAAAGTGAGCACTTGGGACACCAGGTCCTTGAAGGCCAGTTCCCGCTCCAGGATGCGCATCACCAGGGGGATTTCCAGCCCTACCAGGACACCCATCAGGAACACCACCAGATAGAGCACCAGCTTGAAGGGCGCCGCCAGCCAGGTGAAGACCACGAACAGCCCAGCCGCCGAGAATCCGCCCAGGAGCCCCACCATCAGCTCGATGCGGATGAAGCGGCCGACCAGGTCCCGGGTGATGAACTTGGACAGCCAGGACCCCGCCCCCATGGCGAAAAGGTAGGTGCCGATGACCGTGGAGAACTGGGTGACCGAATCCCCAAGGAGATAGGACGACAGCGCCCCGGCGATCAGCTCATAGGCGAGCCCGCAGGAGGCGATGACGAAGACGGATACCAGCAGGGCGTGGTGCATGGGCCCGGCTTACTTGTGATAGACGCGGCTGCTGCCGCTGCTGCCCGAATTGCCGCCGGAATTGGCCACGTTGTCGAACAGGTTCCAGCCCTGGGACTGGGCGTAGGTGAAGAGCAGGAGGGCCAGGATGCCGGTGAGGAGGTTGAATTTATTGAACATCAGTCGTCCGAATCGTCATCGGAATCGTCGCTCGCCACCGGCGCATGGTCGCTTTCCGCCCAGCGGCTCGCTTCAAACGCCGCCCGGCGCATGCGGGTGAAAATGGGGAAGAGGACCAGGTAGATGGTCAACAGGAACCAGCTGGACCAGCCGGCTCCGCCGCTCGTCACTTCCAGGCTGTCCCGCACCGGCACCGGCTTTTCGGTGGAGAGGTCGGGATCGATGGCGAGGTAGTAGGTGCCCGCCGGAATGCCGACGAAGACTACCTCATCGTCCCGGGAGCCCTCGGACCAGCTGCCATCCTCGTCACGGCCGGAGTAGTAGGACAGTTCCCGGTTCGCCGGCCAGGCGGCGCCAGTGTTCTTGTCCACCAGGGTCAGGTTGAGGCCGACCCAGTTGTTGTCCAGGTCGGTCCGGTTGGACACTGTAATCTTCTGGGGCTTGCCCTTGAGTTCGAAGGTCGTGGAAGCGACCGTCTCCTCGCCCGTCTGGGGCGAGAAGGTGAGATCCTGCTGCATCAAGCGGTGGCCCCCGCCAGTGAAGGCGAACCACAGCTGGACCGCCAGCCCCACCAGGAACAAGGTCCAGAAGAGCCTGCAGGTCCGGCGGTGGGTATCCTCCCAGGGATTGGGCTGGTTGGCATAGACGCCGATAGGATCGGGCAAGGCGGCGGGCAGCTTGAAGGCCGCGCGGATGGCCTCCGGTTCCATGTAGACGCCCCGGGACCAGCTCACCTCCTTCTTGGTGGATTCCCGGGACAGCATCAGGGGCGGCGCCACGTAATCCACCACCCGGTTGGTCTCGCCCCGCCGCACCCGCCAGGTGAATTCCCCGGCCACCTGGATGACCTCCGCCGACGCCGAGGTGGAGAAATGGCGGTACTCGGCGCCGTCGTAATTCAAGGGGGTGCTGTCGCCCCGGTGGTTGGGATGGCGGGAGAGGACATCCGCCACGTTCCAATGGCCGTTGTATTCGGTCAGCCAGCGATAAGTGCCGTTCTCTCCGGCCAGCAGATACTCCCGCCAGTCATAGGCGATGCCGTCGCACTTTGTCTCCTTGACCAGGAAACCGATGACCTCCACCGGCTTGCCCTCGAGGACACCTTTCGTCCCCAAGGCCAGGCGGGGAATGTAGCGGTCCTCGCTATTGCCCATGGCCTTGGAAAGAAGCTTGTAATTCTGGTCTCCGGTATCGACCACCGCGCCGCAGGAGGCGCAGCCC